>CAYLMR010000047.1:0-18993 GCA_964384885.1 uncultured Bacteroides sp. | reverse complement strand
CTCTTTGCACTTTTCTATCGCATTTTTTGGTACATAGAGAGTAGTTTTCGTATAAGAATCAAATATATAAGGACTCCCTTCAATAGGATTTTCAGTTTCATAAATAACAGAAGTGAGTTGATAGCTCCTACTGAAGGCTTGATCTCCTATTTTAGTAATATTTTTAGGGATTGTAACTGATGAAAGATTGTAACACTCGTAGAAAGCCATAAGGCCGATTGAGGTAACGGAATTTGGAATTGTGACCTCTGTTAGGCTACTACAACTCATGAAGGCACCATCTCCAATTGAGATTATGGAATTACCTAAATTGATGTCAATGAGTTTTTTGCAATTACAGAAAGCTTCCCCACTGATTTCGGTGACTGTGTTTGGAACAGTCGCTTTTGTCTTGCCTCCGGGACATTGTATCAGAACTGAGATATTTTTATTATACAAAATGCCATCAATATCTGCAAAATTTCGATTATCCTTATCAACAGTAATAGATTTAAGATTGCTACAACTCTGGAAAGCGTAATTACCTATAGAGGTTACGGAGTTGCCGATTGTTACTTCAGTCATCTCGTTGCAACCGTTGAAAGCCTCCCATTCTATTTGGGTTACAGAGTTTGGAATTGTCACTTCGGACAGGTTACTGCAAGCGAAAGCGCTATTATTTATTAAGGTTACAGTGTTTGGTATTGTCACCTTTATCAGGCTATTACAAAACGAAAAGGCGTTTGACCCGATTTCGGTTACAGTATAATCGTTATCATTGTATGTCACCGATGATTTAATATTAGCATTAATTATGCCTTCGGTGTAACCGGAGACGGTTGCCGTTTTTGCCTCAGTATTAATGCTATACTTGATTTTGTCGATTGTAACGGTCTGCGCTTTGGCGAAGAGGGCCGTTAGTCCTAAAATCAGGAGTAGGGAAAAGCGAGTGATAAATGCTTTCATTTTATGGAATGTTGTTGGTGAGAATCGGTGAGGATAAACGCTTGTTATTATGTTGGTTGCATCCCACCCGCTTTACCCTCGGCCGGGGCTTCCGGGCGGTCTGCTCGCGCAAATTTAGCAACAAATTCCGATGTAGCAAAATATATATGCTTATCCGAGGCAATTTTTATAAAATAGAGGAGGATAAACGCCGCTTCTATCACACATAATCCATTGAAATGTAGGGGCGTAGACATGTCGCGGCCGCCCCTCGCGAAGCTCCTGCGCAGCCCTTCCCCGCCAAACACCATGCGGGAGTCGCAGAGCGACGATATTGTCCGGAACCCCACATGCAGGGAGCGGAGCGACCAAGTGTGGGGAAAAACGCAAAAAGAATAAAAGAGTCGCGGAGCGATGATATTATGGTAGCGACTGATTTCTTCTACCACGACATCATCGCGTCCGCGACTCCTTTTTTAGGGGATGCTTTACCTCGGGCTTCACCCGAGGTTTCAGACAATATCACCGCGTCCGCGGCTCACCTGCGGGCGGGCTTTGAGGGGGAGCGGATGCACCAGAGTGCATCCTTACAATGTTGGTTGTCAGCGGTTTCCTCGTAGGGATGCTCCCCGGGAGCATCCGCCTCCCGGCCCTGTTGATGAGCAATGCGACCATATGGGTGGGCCATGCGGATGTCGCCGCGACATGGCGCGCCGCTACAGGCGTGGATTTTGGATTATAGCGATGTTTTCTCGATGCCGAGTGGGAATTGTTTGGGTGTTTGAGCGAAAAAGATGACCGCAAGTTGGGTGAGGGAGGGGCAAGTTGGCTTTTTTTGATTATCTTTGCATGTTGTTTTGGGGCGATCGCGTGGCGGTCACCCAGTGGCGACATTATTAAAAATGTAATTTACGAAATTTTAAATGACTTCATCCCGCAAATTCCTGCCCCTCGTGTGGCTCGTGCTGTTAGCAGCTATATCTCTGCCTGTCAAGGCTCTCAGCAATCCCAACCCCGACCTGCTTTCAGGCTTGATCGGCAATTTGATTTCAACCGACAAGGTGTCGGTGACTTCGCTTGCGGGCTCATGGAGCTATGACAAGCCTGCCGTGACTTTTAAGAGCGACAACCTGCTGAAAAAAGCGGGTGGCGCAGCAGCTGCTGCCGCAGCCGAAGAGAAGCTCGCCCCCTATTATCGCAAGGGTGGTCTCGACAAGCTGTGCCTCTCGATTGAGAGCGACAGCACGTTTGTGATGAGCGTTAAGTCGATCAAGCTCAAAGGCAAATTTGAGGCAGCCGAAGAGGGCTCTGACGCCAATATGAAGATGGTGTTTGACCTCGGCCCCTTAAAAGCAATCTCTTCGCTGACAGCGGTCGACGCCTATGTTACCACCTCGGGCAAGGACAAGATGGGCCTCACATTTGATGTGTCGAAGCTGATTGTAATTATCCGCACTCTCAGCTCCATCTCGGGCAATGCCACCATCAAGGGAGTTTCATCGCTCCTCGAGCAATATGACGGAGTGACAGCCGGATTTGAGCTGAAACGTGACAAGAAGTAAAAGTCTTTATCTGAGATGATTGCCGTGTCGATCGTGACCTATCACACCCCCGACGGTATGTTGAGCAGCTGCCTGTCGTCGCTTGCCAATGAGTTGGTGGGGCGGGTGGTCGTGGTCGACAATTCCTCCGACCCCTCAACGCGGAGGTTGGTGGAGAGTCACCCCAAGGCTGAATATCTCGCCAACCCCAACGTGGGCTACGGACGCGCTCACAATATCCCGATGGCCGAGTCGGTAGAACGGGGATATGACTATCATCTGGTGCTTAATCCCGATGTGAGCTTCGACCCGGGGGTAATCTCACGGCTGTGTGAGTTTCTCGACGCCAACCCCTCGATAGCTATGGCTCAGCCGGCAATGAAACGCTCGGACGGAAGCGACGTAGAGGGTGCAAGAATGCTCCCAACTCCGCTCGATCTGATAGCGCGAAGATTCTTGCCGCGATTCATGTTCCGCCGACGCCGGGAGCGCTACCTGCTGAGACACCTTTCAAAAAAGGCGCCGTTCAGGGTGCCCTATATTCAGGGCAGTTTCATGATGATACGCTGCTCGGCGCTTAAGGAAACAGGGCTTTTCGATCCGCGCTATTTCATGTATCCCGAAGATATAGACCTTTCCCGAAGGCTTGACTTGCGGTTTGGAGTGGCCTCTATGCCCACCCTCACGATTAGCCATGATCATGCCGCAGGGTCCTACCGGTCATTCTCGCTCCTCAAGGTTCACATGATAAACATGTGCCGGTATTTCAATAAATGGGGCTGGTGGCGTGACCCTGAGCGCCGCAGGATCAACTCACTGCTGCGCAGTGGAAAATATGAGTTCTCAACCCCGCCGGTGATACCCCGATTGCCGGCCAACAAGTCAATTTCCGACCCACAGTGATTAAGCGACTTTACATATTTATTCTCAAAAGTTTTCTGCCACGCTTCGCGATGACATTCTTTATATGTCTGTTTATCGTGATGATGCAGTTTTTGTGGAAATATATCGACGAGCTTGTGGGCAAGGGATTGTCGATCGACGTTATCACCGAGCTGTTTTTCTACGCGGCTCTGTCGATGATTCCTCTTGCGCTGCCGTTGTCGATATTGCTTTCGTCGCTGATGACATTCGGCGACCTCGGCGAGAACTTCGAGCTCACGGCCATGAAAGCCTCGGGTATATCGCTGCTCAAGGTCATGAAGCCGCTCATTGTGCTCGTGGCTCTGATAGCGGTGGGGGCATTTTTCTTTCAGAACAATGTGCTGCCGGTGTCGCAGGTCAAGATGTGGACGCTGCTCTACAGTGTGCGTCAGAAATCACCCGAGCTTGAGATTCCCGAAGGAGTGTTCTATGACCAGATACCCGGATATAACCTCTTTGTCCAGACCAAAAACCGCGAGACCGGCACCCTCTACGACCTGATGATCTATGATTTCTCGAAGGGGTTTGACAACGCGGCGGTGATACTCGCCGACTCGGGGCGACTGGCTTCGACCGAGGATAAGGCCAACCTCGTGATCTCCCTTTGGTCGGGCGAGCAGTTTGAGAATCTCCGCGAGCAGCGCCGCAATGTCAACTCGGTGCCCTATCGCAGGGAGTCATTTGCATTCAAGAAGATATTGATGAAATTTGATGCCAACTTCAATCGTCTTGATGAGGATGGTATGCGCAATCAATATGTGGGCAAGAACATCACCGAGCTGAGGGCTACCATCGACTCGGTGAACCATAAGATAGATTCGATAGGCTCGATCTACGGCTCCGAGCTGAGGGTATTCCCCTTTATGAATATTGTGGCCGAGCAGGTAAGTGCCCCAACGACCCCGCCCCGCCCTCACCTCAATAACAGCGACCGTGACCTGCCCGACGACCACAATGTGCAGCAGGCAAATCATGAGCCGCAGCAGAAAATGCGCTACATAGAGCTGACCAAACCGATGGATGTAGATTCGATTTTCCACTCGTCGACCTCAGGCCGCGCGCTGGCCTATCTCAATCAGGCGCTCGTCAAGGCGCGCCGATATCAGGGCGATTATCATTATAAGGGAATTGTGATGGATGACGACCGTTACACAATTCGCCGTCATGAGATTGAGTTGATACGCAAGTTCACTCTGTCGTTTGCCTGCATAGTGTTCTTCTTCATAGGCGCACCTCTCGGGGCCATTATCAGAAAGGGCGGTCTCGGTATGCCTCTGGTCATATCGGTGTTCCTTTTCATATTCTATTATATTATCGACAACACCGGCTATAAACTTGCCCGAGACGGAAAACTCGAGGTTTGGATTGGAATATGGCTGAGCTCGGCGGTGCTTCTGCCCCTCGGCGTATTCTTCACCTATAAGGCTATGAGAGACTCGGCGGTGTTTAATGCCGACGCCTACAGGTCGTTCTTCCGCCGGCTGTTTGGCTTGCGCGAAACCCGCTCGGTGGCTATGAAAGAGGTGCTTATCTTCTCAATCACCCCGGAGAAATCGGCCGAAATACTCAGCGGGCTCGATGCCTATGCCTCGGAAATTCTTTCGCGGGTGCCCGAAAAAATCGGTTTTACAGCTTATTGGAAAGGCGCTGTGAGTCGCGCCAATGTCTCTGCGCTGAGCGAATCGCTTGAGGCTGCGGTCGACTATTTCTCCAACACCACCTCTCTGAAAATCATCAACGCGCTCTCGTCACTGCCCGTGATTGCGTGGAATTACCTCTACAACCCGTTAGGCAATCCGCGGCTGCTCATCGTGGCGCGCATACTTTTCCCCATCTCCTATCCCCTCTATCTCATTGGCCGCAAGAAATTGCGCTCGCTGAGACAGGAGGCTCTGGAAGTGAAGAAATTTGCTGACAATATGCCGGCGCTCTTAAATGAATAATAACTTTCTAACCCCGACAATATCATGGCTATGAATAGTATAGAAGAAGCTCTTGAGGATTTCCGTCAGGGCAAATTTGTGATAGTGGTCGACGACGAAAACCGCGAAAACGAAGGCGACCTTATTATGGCTGCCGAGCTGGTGACTCCCGACCATGTGAATTTCATGATAACCAATGCCAGAGGCGAGCTTTGTGCGCCGCTCACAATTTCGCGCTGTCATGCGCTCGGCCTCGACCGTCAGGTGTCGACCAACACTTCGATGCTCGGCACACCGTTTACCATAACCGTTGACAAGCTCGAGGGTTGCACCACCGGTGTCTCCGCTCACGACCGTGCCGCCACTCTTCGCGCTCTGGCTGATCCCGCCTCAACCCCCGAGACATTCGGCCGCCCCGGACACGTTCATCCTCTCTATGCCCAGGATGAGGGTGTGCTTCGCCGCCCCGGTCATACCGAGGCAGGTGTAGACCTCGCCCGTCTTGCCGGTCTGCGCCCTGCTGCCGCCCTTATCGAAATACTCAATCCCGACGGCACTATGGCCCGTCTTCCCCAGCTCATGGAGCGCGCCAAGGAATGGGGCCTGAAGATAATCTCTATAGCCGACCTCATTGCCTACCGTCTGCGCAACGAAAGCCTTGTGGAGCAGGGTGAGGAAGTGGATATGCCCACTTCTCACGGCCATTTCCGTCTCATTCCTTTCCGTCAGCTCAAAAACGGTCTCGAGCACATGGCTCTCATCAAGGGTGACATCAGGGGGAGCAAAGACCCCGTGCTCGTGAGGGTTCATTCGTCATGCGCCACCGGCGACATCTTCGGCTCGGAGCGCTGTGATTGCGGCGAGCAGCTCCACAAGGCTATGGAGATGATCGAAAAAGAGGGTCGCGGCGTGGTGCTCTATCTCAACCAGGAGGGTCGCGGCATCGGCCTGATGGATAAGATCAAGGCATATAAGCTGCAGGAGCAGGGACTCGATACCGTCGACGCCAACCTTCACCTCGGACATCGTGCCGACGAACGCGACTATGGCGTGGGAGCTCAGATTCTGAGACGTCTCGGCGTGGAGAAAATGCGACTCATGACCAACAATCCCGTGAAGCGCATAGGTCTTGAGGGCTATGGCCTCGAAGTTGTCGAGAATGTGCCTATCGAGATTGCTCCCAATCCCTACAACCGATTCTACATGCATACCAAGAAAGAACGCATGGGTCATGACCTCCATCAGGTAGACTGACCCAAGCCTGAATCCATAATAAAGCGCCACCCCGGTTTCGATGTGTAACCGGGGTGGCGCTTTATTAGAAACTGTTGTTTAATGCTTATTTGTCGAGAGCTTCGTATTTGGAGTGCTGGCTGCGGAACTCAGGCACAATCTCTTTCATCTTGGCCACGACAGTCATATCGTCGGATGTGAAAGCAAGGGTGATGAGCTGGTTGATGTCGCGCTTCACATCTTCATAGTCATATTCCCTTACTCTTGCGATCTTGATTTTCTCATGGAAGGTGGGGAGAGTGATTTCCTTGTCGTTGAGCACCTCTTCGTAGAGCTTTTCGCCGTCGCGCAGACCGGTGTAGACTATCTCGATGTTTTTGGCACCGCTGAGGCTTATCATGCGCTTGGCAAGGTCGGCGATCTTGACAGGTTCGCCCATGTCGAACACGAATATCTCACCACCGTTGCCTATGGTTCCGGCTTCAAGCACGAGCTTGCAAGCCTCGGGAATGAGCATGAAGAAACGGATTATGTCGGGATGAGTGACGGTGACGGGTCCACCGGCTTTGATCTGCTTCTCGAAAAGGGGAATCACCGAGCCGTTTGAGCCGAGCACATTGCCGAAGCGTGTGGTGACGAAGTTGGTCACGCCCTTGATTTTTCCCTCTTTGATAGCCTTGTCGAGCGACTGCACATAGATTTCGCAAAGACGCTTCGAGCAACCCATCACATTGGTGGGGTTGACCGCTTTGTCGGTCGAGACCATCACAAATTTCTTTGTGTTATATTTCACCGCGAGGTCGGCGATGATGCGGGTGCCGTTGACATTGTTTTCGATGCTTTCGGCGGGATTATCCTCCATCATCGGCACATGCTTGTAGGCTGCGGCGTGGAACACATATTCGGGTTCAAAGAGCTTAAACACCTCCTCCATGCGCTTCTCATTGGCTATGTCACCGATAATGGTATGGGCATTGACCTCGGGGAAGTTCTTGGCCATCATGAGGCGTATGTCGTGGAGGGGAGTTTCTGCCTGGTCGATGAGCAGAAGTGAGGAGGGTCGGTAGGGGGCAATCTGTCTCACCATTTCAGAGCCTATGCTGCCGGCCGCGCCGGTGATCAGCACACGTCGTCCGGTGAGAAGCTCGCCTACTTTTTCCATGTCAATTTCGATCTTGTCACGAGGCAAAAGGTCTTCGACGCTAACTTCATGGAGCTGTGAATAGCCCATCTCGCTCTTGCCGTCCCACTCCACGTTGGGAGAGGTCATATGTATTTTTATATCGTTGGCGATGAGGGCGTCAACCAGTTCGTGATTGTTTCTGAGCAGCTCGTTCTTGAAAGGTGACACAAGCAATATCGAGGCGCCGGCCGACTTCATTCTCTCAGGAATAGATGAGTCGTTGAAATAGATCGGCTTGCCGTCAAGCATAAGGCCGGCCATTTTACGACGGTCGGAGATAAAGCCTGCTACCGAGTAGGGAGAGTTTTCGTCAGAGCGTATACTCTTTGAAATGGCTATGCCGCCGGCTCTCACGCCATAGATAAAGACCTTGGTGCGGGGAGTCTTGATGATGACGGTCTGCTCATATACAAGCTTGGCGAATACCCTCACGAGCCACATTATCGCGGTGGCAAACATGGTTGCCAAGATAATCGCCATAATGGGGAAGGGCATTATGTAGGCGGAGGTGAGCACAGAGATAAGCAGCGAGAATGCTCCACCGAAAAGATTTGCCTTGACGATTTTCGACAGGTCGACAAACGACGAATATCTTATCACGCCGTTGTAGGTGTGGAAGAGTCGGAAACCGAGGAGGAAGAACACCATGAAAATGGCGACAGAGGTGAGAACTTTTACATATTCTATTCCGACGAAGTCGTTGTGGGCCACAACGGCATAGAAGAATAGAAACGAAAAGACAGTTATGATGGTGTCAAGGAGCAGAATGCACCATGAGGGGAGCGACTGTTTCTTGAAATACCATGATAACATATTTGAAACGAATTTTGTAACCATAGAAATAGAAGAGGTGTTAAGAGTTATGAAAGATATGACGTTGCACTAAGCTGTATTGACGTGGACATTTCAATGTGTGTTTTAGTTACGAGGATTCTGGGTCAGGGTTGAAATGTGCTGTCTCAATTTTCCGTTATCCGACAGCCGGTCGATCGCCCTGATCTGATGATGTGAGTGAATGTCAGTGCCAATAAAGTCATACCATCCGTTTGAGAGCATTTTTTTTGCTTTATTGGCTACGAGGGGTCCATAATATCCGTCAAGGCTCAGTAGATTGAGCTGGAAATTGATATCTAATTTCTTCAGTTTAATGTAGTCGTTTTCATTCATGTAGTTATACCGCTCAGGGTGGGCGAGCATAACATGATAGCCCTTCGACTTGATATTTTCGAGAATGTCATAAAACTCAAGCGGCGGAGCATAGTAGGATGTCTCGACGAGCAACATGCGCCCGTTGATGGGCAACACATCATCGTTGGCAAACCGCTCGATGAAGAGATCATCAAGCATGTTTTCGGCCGCGAGATGAAGCTCTATCGGACCGTTGTAATGTTGTTTGAGATCTTCGAATCGCTTTCGCAGGTCGTCGGGACTATTTGGTATATCCTCCATGATATGGGGGGTGAGCCAAAGGGTGCGGCAGCCGCGCTCGGCATAGGCGTCGAGAATCTCGAGCGACTCCTCAATATCTTCGACACCATCGTCCACTCCCGGCAGGATGTGGGAGTGAAAGTCGGTGAACTCTCCGAGTACCGATGGCCGGTACCCGGAGTTTTCACCGCCGAAAAGTCGTTTGATATATGAAGTCAGACTCATAGGTTATAACAGATTATTCACCGGCGGGGCGACCGTAGTTGCCATATTTGCCGTAGTGACCATAACCATAGCCGTAGCTGTAGCCATACTTATAGCCGTAGCGCGATTTCTCAACGAGAGTGTCATTGAGCACGATGCCGATATTCTTGAACTTCTTTTCCGAGGCGATTCTCTCAAGCTCAATGAGCATCGAGCGGTCGAGAAGGCCGGCACGGATAACGAAGAGGGTGCGGTCAACCAGCTGCTCCACGATCTGAGCGTCGGCCATGAGTTCGATAGGCGGACAGTCAATGATGATGTAGTCGTAGTTCTGACGGAGGTTGGTCACCATTTCAGAGAAGCGTGAGCTTTCGAGCAACTCGGTGGGGTTGGGAGGAATTGTGCCGACGGGCAGAATCGAGAGGCCGGGGATGATGGTGTCAGCCACAATGAGTTTTTGAACATCATTTTCCTCGCCCACAAGATAGTTGCTCAAACCGGTTTCGGGATTCTGAATATATGCAGATGTCGAGGCGCGGCGCATATCACCGTCGATTACCAGCACTTTCTTGCCCTTGAGCGAAAGGCTGATGCCGAGGTTGACGGCGATGAAGGTCTTACCGGAACCGGGGTTGAATGAGGTGATCATCATTGCGGTACACTTCTGCTCTTTCGATGAGATGAAGCCGATGTTGGTTCTCAGCACACGGAAAGCTTCATTGACAATGTCACGCTTGCCCTGTTTGACCACAATCTGCACGCCGTCGACGATTTTCTCTTTCTTGCCGGGTTTGTGGTTGGGAATCTCACCGAGGAGGGGAACAGAGAGGTTTTCGAGATCCTTGCGACCACGCACCTTGGTGTTGCTCATTTCGAGAAGATAGGTCACGCCAAAAGGAATAATGAGGCCGATCACAAAAGCAATCATCATGGTGCGCTCACGCTGGGGAGCGGTGGGAGCATTTGAACCGGTAGGTGAGGTGATAACCTCAGTGTTATAGGCTGTGAAAGCTTGCGAGAGCTCGTTTTCCTCACGTTTCTGGAGCAGGAAGAGGTAAAGAGACTCCTTAACTTTCTGCTGACGTTCAACCGACAGAAGATATTTGGCCTGGGTAGGATTGGCGGCAATCTGAGCTGTAGTGCGGTTTTTGCTGCTCTGCAGGTTGCGGATCTGAGTGTCGAGAGCAACGATCTGATTGTCGATGGTCGAGATAATTACGGCTCTCATGCCTGCGAGCTGAGCATCGAGGTCCATCACGATAGGATGAGTTTCCGAGCTGTTTGCGGCATATTGATTGCGTTTGAGCATCAGAGAGTTATATTCGGCAATCTGACCCTCGATCGTGCCGCCCTTGATGCCTGAGCTTGCAGGGAGCACATCGGTTTTGTGAGCCTCCTCGGCGAGATAGTTGCGCATGTAGCGGGTCATCTGCAGCTGGTTGTTGAGCTCCATGATCTGAGCCGTGGTAGCTTGATTTTCCGACATATACATGCTTGCAGCCTGCTGCACGTTGGGAATCAGGTGCTCACTCTGATAGGATGAAATGTTCTGGTCAACGTGGCCGAGTTCCTCCTCGATCACACTGAGACGCTCGTTGATGAAGTTAGAGGTGCTGACCGAAATCTGGTTGCGGTTTTCCATCCACTTCTCGTTATAAACGCTGATGAGAGCGTTGATGAGGTCTTCGGCTCTTTGGGTCGACTGGTCGGTGACAGAAATGTTGATGGTACTTCCGTCCTCGCTCTTAAGGTTGATCGAGAGCTCGCCTCTGAATATTCCGGTAGCGGTTTTGAGGGGAATGCGGTTCACATAGATGGTGTATTCCTCATTTTCTCTCGCATAAGGAGTTTTGTCTACCACCATAAAACCGGCAGATGTGCGGAGCGTGTCGCCGAGCGGAGTGGGCACCGGTTTCTTGGGGAGGGCAACTTCCTCGCCGTTATAAACTATATCCGAGAGGGTATACATGCCTTTCTTGTCGACATTGATCACAGCCGAGAGAGAAGCATTTTCCATGATGTTGGGCACCTCGAGCTTCACGGGCAACTGAGTGCCATATATAAGTTCCTTGTGGAATTTACCCTCCTTATAATAGCTCATGTCGAGATTGAGACGTTTCACAACCTCGGTCATGATGTTAGGAGAGTAGAGCTTGTTTATCTCATCATAAATGTTGGTCTTGGATTTTATGATACCCATGTCGGCAAAGGCGCTGAACTCGCTTGAGCCGGCTCGGCGACGGTTATCGTCCTTGATGATGATAGAGGCGCTGCGGGTATAAACCGAGGGTGTGCGGAGCAGGTAGAACAATGTCACACCGCAGCAAAGGAATACCGAGAGAAGAATCCACGGCCAGTGTTTGAGCGTGGTATATAATACGTCAACTATGTTGACAGTAAAGCCTTGCGACAGCTTTGAGTTGGTTGAAGTGCTTTCTTCAGTAGACATCCTGATATAAATGATTGGTTAGGTTAGACTACAATTTTATATAGACCTAAGGGTGTTATTTCACAAAGATCAACACCATTGTGGTGACAAACGAGAGAAGCGACATCCAGAAACCGGGAGTCATGGGCGAGTTGCCGTTGGCAGTTGACTGACGCTTCTTGGTGTCGTTGGGCTCAACATAGATAACGTCGTTCTGGCGAAGGTAGTATGCGGGCGACTGCATGAGATCCTGAGTGTTGGTGAGGTCAACGCGGTATGCGCGGTCCTGACCATCTTCCTCTCTCACTACAAGCACATTTCTGCGCATACCGGTAATGTTGAGGTCGCCGGCCATACTGAGAGCTTGAAGGAGGGTGAGGTTGTCGTTGTTGATTGAATATTCGCCGGGCGACTTCACATCACCGAGAATCGAGACGGTGGCATTGAGGAAGTCGACAGTTACGATGGGGTCTTTGAGAAGATTGTTGGAAACGAGTTCCTGCTCAATCACATCCGACACCTGATGACGGTTGAGGCCGGCGATGTAGATATCACCGAGAAGCGGGTAGCGGATATAGCCGTTGGGAGACACGGTGAAGGAGGCTGTCTGTGTCGAGTTGCCTGAGCCTGTTTGGCCGATAATCTGACGCGCAATAGTGAGGTTGAACATCTGAGCCAGCTCGGGGTCTTTAGATGATACTACGATTGAGAGGCGGTCGTCGGGAGCCACGGTAATGCGGTTGTGATCTCTCACGGCTTGAACGGCATCGTTTGAAAACCCCTGCATGTAGGTAATGTTTTTGGGGGCCGAACACGATGTGGCCAACAGGCAGAGAGCAGCGCTGATTGCCACTAAACATTTTTTAAGCATAAGATTGGAATATAGCTTGTAGAATGAATTTATTATTTCAGAAATGTGATTCCAAGTAGGGAATGAATGGGTCTGGAGAGTCAGAGGAGTTTGAGATAATCGGGGTTAACCTCTACGGCTGCGGCCAGCAATCCGGGAATTTCCATTATGATCCTCCGCTTTTTGGAGCCTTGCATTTTGAGCAACCTGCCGCGGCAGCCATTCATGGGACCGCCGTTTACCTCGGCTTCGCGGCCTATCATTGCGGGGGTTAGTTCTTCCGGCGTGAAATAGATTGGTGTCGGGTCGTTGTTAACGGCGTTGATAAACGATTGCATCTCTTCATCGTCGATCACGATCGGGGTGTGGGGTTTACCGCCGCACTGGTATCGGTATTGAAGTTTCCTCACCGAGCTGACCAACGAATCAATCACTTCGCGGGTGTCGTAGATGAAAAGCAGATCGCTGATTATCGGCTGATACCGTCTGATTTTTCGGTTGGCATTGCTTTTCACAACCTCCCAGTGCATCGGAGTGAAAATCTTGATGCCCATTTCGCCTAACACCTTATAGGCAGGATTTGAAGCGCTGCGAGGCAGAAGGTCTCTCATCACATACCACTTGGGAGTAGAGGCTTCGGAGGCTTGTTTTGCTTGAGGATTTGTGGATGAATCGGAGGACGAGATAATCATCGGGATGTCGTGAAATTATAATTTTCTGACTCCCGCCTGATTGTGTAAATTTAACAAAATCAAGAGGTTATTTATCTCAATCGGGAAACTTCGTTCAAGATTCCCTAAGATTTCAAAGAAATGTTTGTTCATGTTATATATCCTTTAAAACGAGCTGAATGTTTATCACATTCCTCTCAGAGCTATGGGTTGTATATAACTGCTTTGCAAAGTTACACAAAATTTTTGGAACAATCCTCCCAATCCCCGAAAATATGTGAATATCTCTTAAATCCCGACAAATCCCGATCAATCCCGATTAATCTCGATTAATCTCGGAAGAATGGTAAAAAAGCGTCGGCCGAGCCCGGGGGAGGGGGTGGCCGACGCGATGGTGGTGTGAGAAGTGTCTGTTAAAGGTTAGAGGGCGAGTAGTTTCTCGACGTTTTCGGTGAGGGTGGCGAGGCTCTGTGAGCCGGCGAGGCGGAGATCTTTAACCTGCTTGCCGTTTTTGAAGAAGAGGATTGCGGGTATCGACATGATGCGACATTCGGTTGCAAGGTCAGTGTTTTCGTCAATGTTATATTTGCCGATTGTTACGGGCTTGCCCTCAAATTGGGTTGCAAGTTGCTCGATGATAGGGCTCATGCCTACGCAGGGACCACACCATGTTGCCCAGAAGTCTACCACGACGGCGGCTCCCGACTCGATTGCCTCAGACACTGTCTGATCGTTGAATTCTATTGCCATAAGAAATTTGATTATATGATTAATTATTTTGAAATATTCTGTCAGGAGGCTTCCACCTCATATTCGATGTCAAGCTCGTTGAGCGAATCGGTGAGCTCGCGGCTGAGCTTCACACGCATTTGCGACGTGAGCTTTATCCAGCGGTGGCTGTCAGGGTCGAGGAGCTTGATGTTGAGGTAGCCTTCGCCGGGATGACTGTCGCTTCCCACAGGCACAAAGAGCGACTCCTTGAGCACATTGTGGAGCGGCGACTTAAACTGGTCGGCGCTGAGTTTGAGCGTTATGCCGCTCACCAGCTTGCCTCTCACCTCATCGAGCGGAACGATCGAGCCGATGGTAAACCTCGCGTCGCTGTTATATCTCTGCTCGAAGCTGCCTCTGATGAGCACTTTCGTGCCAGGCTCGCAATATACGCTATAGTTGTAATAGTCTTTGCCAAACAACACAAACTCATGTGAGCCGGTAAAATCCTCGACTTTCATTTTGCCGAAAGGATCACCCCGCTTGGTGGTGCCCTTGACAAAGTCAACCACCATACCTCCAAAGCTCATCGGCACACCGATAGCTATTGCCGGGCTATCCTCGTCGCTTGAGTTGAGTGAGCTCAGATGGCTGCAGCCATAGGTGAGATCGAGATAATAGCTGTCAAGGGGGTGGGCCGACAGATAGTGTCCCACGAGTTCGCGTTCCTGTTCGAGGCGGTGGGCCGAGGTCCAGGCCGGAGAATGAATTATCGGAGGACGGCCCGAGGTTGAGAGTGAGTCGTCGTCACCGAAGAGTGACATGCTCTGCTTCTGCTTGTCGCTCTGGAACAGCTGACCGTAGCGGAGCAACACCTCGCTCATCTGCTCACCCTTGGCATTCTGGGCAAAGAAATCCTCGCGCTGAATCTCGTTGGAGAAACAGTCGAAGGCGCCGGCGAGAGCAAGGTTTTCAAAGATGCGGCGGTTAACGCAACCGGCCGGAATCCTCTCCACAAAGTCATAGATTGAGGTAAAGGGTCCGCCGCTGTTGCGAACATTGATAATGTCGTTGACCACGTTTTCACCCACACTCTTGATAGCTGCGAGACCGAAACGAATGTCTCCCTCCTTGTTGACACCAAACGAGGCGAAACTTTCATTTACGTCGGGGCCTTTGACGGGGATATGCATTTTGCGGCACTCATCCATAAAGCCGGTGAGCTTGGTCGAGTCATTGCGGTTGCGGGTCAGCACGGCCGCCATATATTCAGCCGGATAGTTGGCTTTGAGATAGGCTGTCTGGAAAGCCACCCAGCTGTAGCATGTGGCGTGACTCTTGTTGAAGGCGTAGCTGGCAAATTTTTCCCAGTCGGCCCATATTTTTTCAAGCACCTCGGGTGAGTGTCCGTTGGCCTGTCCGCCGCTCAGAAACTTTGTCTTGAGGGCGTTCATCTTCTCGATGAGCTTCTTACCCATCGCCTTACGCAGGGTGTCGCTCTCGCCTCGGGTGAAGTTGGCGAGCAGACGTGACAGCAGCATGACCTGCTCCTGGTAAACAGTCACTCCATAGGTGTCCTTGAGGTAGGTCTCCATCACCGGAATGTCGTAGACAATGGGTGACTTGCCATGCTTGCGGGCAATGAAATCGGGAATATAGTCCATAGGCCCGGGACGGTAGAGGGCGTTCATGGCTATGAGATCCTCAAAGGTAGAGGGCTGAAGCTCACGCAGATATTTCTGCATACCGGCCGACTCAAACTGGAATGTGCCGGTGGTGCGTCCTTCACAATATAATTTATAGGTGGCCTTGTCGTCGATGGGGATGTTTTCCGGATCGATGTCTATGCCTCGGGTGAGCTTGATGTTTTTTACAGCCTCCTTGATGATAGAGAGGGTTTTGAGGCCGAGGAAGTCCATTTTGATAAGGCCGGTTTCCTCGATAACCGAGCCTTCATATTGGGTGACGATGATTTTTTTCTTGGCGTCGGAGGCTTTGTCGACGGCAGTGCTGACAGGCACCCAGTCGGTAACATCATCGCGGCAGATAATCACACCGCAAGCGTGAACACCGGTGTTGCGCATATTGCCTTCGAGCTGACGGGCAAATTTCAATGTCTCCCTGATGATGGGGTTCTGGCTGTTGAGCTCCGACTCAAATTCGGGCACATAGCTGTAGCAGTTGCCGAGGGTGGGTTTGAGCTCCTTGCCGTTGACCACCGGCATACGCTTGGGGATAAGCTTGGTGAGTCGGTCGCTCTCCGAAATCGGAAGCTCCTCAACCCTCGCTACATCCTTGATGGCCGATTTGGCAGCCATAGTGCCATAGGTGATGATATGGGCAACCTTTTCTTCACCATATTTCTCGGTGACATAGCGGAGTACATCCGCGCGGCCGTCGTCGTCAAAGTCGATATCAATATCGGGGAGGGAGATACGGTCGGGGTTGAGGAATCTCTCAAACAGCAGGTCATATTTTATGGGGTCGATCTGTGTGATGCCGAGACAGTAGGCCACACAGCTGCCCGCAGCAGAGCCACGGCCTGGCCCCACGCTCACGCCGAGCTGATTGCGGGCGGCATTGATAAAGTCCTGCACGATGAGGAAGTAGCCCGGAAAGCCCATGGTCTTCATGATGTGGAGCTCAAACTTTATGCGCTCCTTGAGCTCGGGGGAGAGGTCGGAGCCATATCTGCGCTCGGCTCCCTCATATGCGAGTTTGGCGAGATAGTCGGCTTCAAACTTTATGCGGTAGAGCTTGTCATATCCGCCGAGCTTGTCGATTTTCTTGCGTGCCTCCTCCTCGCTCATCACAACATTGCCGTTTTCATCGCGGGTAAACTCGTCGAAGAGCTCCTGCTCGGTGATGCGTGAGCGATATTCCTCCTCGGTGCCAAACTCGGCCGGAATGGCAAAGTTGGGCATAATAGGGCCGTGGTCAATCGAATAGGTCTCAACCTTGTCGAGAATCTCGGAGGTGTTGGCCAGCGCTTCGGGTAGGTCGGCAAAGAGCTCGCTCATCTCGGCGGTGGTTTTCATCCACTCCTGCTTGGTGTAGCGCATTCGCTTGGCATCGGTGAACTTCGATCCGGTCGAGATACATATCAGTCGGTCGTGAGCCTCGGCGTCATCCTGCTCCACAAAGTGAACGTCGTTAGTGGCAATGAGCTTGATGTCATATTTGCGGGCGAGTTTAATCAGCTCGGGATTGATCATCTTCTGAGTCTCATAGACATCGCGGGGAGCCGTAGGGTCGGTGGCAGGATGGCGCTGAAGCTCAATGTAATAATCATCTCCGAAGGTCTCTTTCCACCATTTCACGCTCTCTTCGGCACCCTGAAGGTCGCCGGTGGCTATGAGTCGCGGAATTTCGCCGCCGAGACATGCCGAGGCTACGATGAGACCCTCGCGGTGGGCGGCGAGCTGCTGCTTGTCGGTGCGGGGATGAGAGTAGAAACCCTCGGTCCACGCCTGCGACACAAGCTTTATGAGGTTTTTATAGCCTTTCTGATTTTTTGCGAGCACCACAAGGTGACGGCCTGTATCGCGCTTGTCGGTCTGCTCATAGAGGGTTTTGTTGGCCACATACATCTCGCAGCCGAATATCGGCTTGAAGATTTTGGCCTCGAGAGCCGCAATCTGCTCGCGTGCGGTGGCGGCGGCAGCCTCGTCGCCATCTTTCACAGCCTTGTCGAGATCTGACTTGGCCGCTTTGATAGCGTCGCGGGTCTTGGAGTTTTTCTTGTTGACATAGTTGAAAAACTCCTTTATGCCAAACATATTGCCATGGTCGGTCACTGCAATACCCCTCATGCCGTCGGCCATAGCCTTGTCGACAAGCGCCGAAATCGACGCCTGTCCGTCAAGCAGGGAGTATTGGGTGTGAACATGCAGGTGAACGAAATTTCCCATCCGACTGATTAAGTTTTAGTTTTATGTGTAATTGTGTCAGGTTAGTGTAATGGTTATTTAAGCATGTCGATTGCCTCGTCGATGCTGACAAGGGTCTGTTCGCCGGTTGACATGTTTTTGAGGGTGAGGGCGTTTTGTTCGAGTTCAGCCTCGCCTACTATGGCGACATAGCTCACGCCGAGGGCGTTGGCGCGTGCCATCTGTTTCTTCATCTTGGCGGCGTCGGGATAGATTTCGGCGCTTATGCCGGCGGCGCGCATCTTCTTGATCATGGCGAGTGAGGCCAGGGCTTCGCGCTCTCCGAAGTTCACAAACATCACGGTCACTCCAGCAGCCGTGTCGGCGGGATAGAGGTTGAGGGCGTTGAGCACGTCATAGATTCTGTCGGCGCCAAACGAGATGCCTACACCGCTGAGGCCTCCCATGCCAAACACTCCGGTGAGGTTGTCATAGCGACCGCCTCCCGATATGCTGCCTATGGCTACGTCGAGGGCCTTGACTTCGATGATGGTGCCGGTGTAGTAGTTGAGGCCGCGGGCGAGGCTGACGTCGAGATCGAGGGTGGCGTCGAGGCCGAGGGCGAGAGTGGTTTCGATGACAAACTTGAGCTCTTTCACGCCGAGGGCGCCTGTGGGATTTTCGCCCAACAGGTTTTCGAGCGCTTCGAGACGCTCGTCGAGGGTGCCCGATATGTTGAGAATGGGGCGGAGCATTTCGATCTGCTCCTGAGTGAGCCCTCTTTCAGCCAGCTCGGCACACACATTGTCGAGACCTATCTTGTCGATTTTGTCGATGGCCACGGTTATGTCGATAATCTTGTCGGGCGCGCCGATAAGCTCGGCTATGCCGGCAAGCACCTTGCGGTTGTTGAGCTTGATGGCTATTCTCACGCCGAGACGACGGAACACCTCGTCGATCATCTGGAGCAACTCAACCTCGTTGAGCAGCGAGTCAGAGCCTACCACGTCGGCGTCACACTGATAGAACTCGCGGTAGCGACCTTTCTGGGGACGGTCGGCGCGCCACACGGGTTGAATCTGAAATCTCTTGAAAGGCATCTGCA
>CAYLMR010000046.1:0-19405 GCA_964384885.1 uncultured Bacteroides sp. | reverse complement strand
AAACCTCAACACCATAAAAAAGAGGCTGCGCCTATTTTTGACACAGCCTCTTTTGCTGTGGGTTAGGGGTAAATCATTCGGGGGCGATTGAGTCGGGAGTCTCGGAGAGGGATTGCTCGTGGAGGAGCTGGTTGTCGAGCAGGCGTTGGTGGGTTGATTCGCGTTGGCGTTTCTTGAGGTTGCGATGAAATTTTAATGATGATATGCCTGTAAGATCCTTGAGCATAAAGAGCAATCTTTTTCCCATTGTATAATTATTATGGGGCGGCAGAGTGTTGAGCATCAATGGGTCAATGGCAAAGTCAAGTTTTATTTTATTACGGTCAATATTGTTGACTCTTGCTACAAGGTTTTGAATGTCGGGCTGCAACTCGGGTGCAAAAGCCGGCTCGGGGAGGTCAGCCGTTAAAAAGCTGATGTTTTTGTCGGCCAATTTGCGAGCTTCTTTCGGGGTGAGATATTCGCGGTCGAGGATGTAGATTTCAGCGTTGGTGGTGACGAAAAACGATTCATCCACTTTGTTGAATTTAAACATCTTGTGTCCTCTGCCGTTTGACTCGATATTAAATCGGTAGCCGCTGAGGTCGAAAGGCGAAATCGAGTCGCCGATCACATTTTTATAGTCATAGGTGACTTTGAAACGGTGGAAATCAAGGTCGTTGCGAAAAAATGACGAGAGGTTGGGAACCCATTTGCGGCTCGCGGTGTCGGCCAGCACATTGACTTCAACATTAACCTTGTCGTTTTTCTTTGTCCAAACCTCGGTGGGGCTGTATTTTCCTCTTAGCGTGTCGGATAATGACTCGGCACCTCTTAGCTTTGGAGGCAGTTTGGTGAGGGGAGCGATACTCACCCAATCCGACCACGAAAAATGATGGTTGCTCACGTCGCTCACGCTGTCGAGGCCATCGGCGTTGGTAAACCTGTAGTAGGATTTGCTTGCGAGAGTTCTCGGGTTAGTCCATCCTTTGAATTTCATTTTTCCCTCAGGCGGAAGCATATAGTCGACCGTCTTTTCCCTGAACATAAACACGGTGTCGGAATAGGTGGTGAGGGTGGAATATTCGCGCACATAGGCGAAGATGTGCAGATATTTGCTTTGACGGGATACAAATTTCACCTCAGGCAATTGCGAGCTTTTTTCCTGAAGAAAGATTGTGTCACCGGGAGCTTTGGCGAGTGTTTTGGAGTGAAACCCGAGGTGGGAGACTGTCACGGGATAGCTTTCCGGAGAAATTTCGGGCAGACGTCCCTTTTTGTCGGTCATCCCCAAGGCTTTTCCGTGGCGGTTGAAAACCGAGGCGTTGGGGAGTGGCAGGCGGGTTGTGGAATCAGCCACTACCACAGGGCTCTTCCCCTCCACAACGGCTGTGGAGAGAATCAAAGCAGCAAGAAAAATGAAGTGACGAAGCATAATTCAGGAGAAAGTGAGGGGATTAGGGGAGGGAGAGGCCGGGGATGTCGTCGAGGCGGCGGCGCAGGTCATCGAGGCGGTCGGCGCGGATGGTGAGGGTGAGAGAGCAGGTGTTGTTGAAGTCGGTCGACAGAATGGTGATGTCGGAGTCACTTTTGGTGATTTTCATCACGCTGTTGACAGCCTGATAGGGGAAGGTGAATGATAGTTGAGCCAGCTCGCAGTCTTCAACTATCTCGGCGGCCTGAATCGCGAGGGTGGCAGCTTCCTTATAGGCGGTGATGAGGCCTGAGGTGCCGAGCTTTATGCCGCCGAAATACCTCACCACTGCGATAACTATGTTTGAAAGGTCAGCCGAGCGGATTGCGCCGAGAATCGGGCGCCCGGCTGTGCCCGAGGGTTCGCCGTTGTCGTTGGCCATTGTCTCCGAGCCGTCGGCGCCGAGGCGGTAGGCCCAGCAGACATGTCGGGCGTCGTGATAACGGTTGGCCACTTCGGCCACTTTGGCTTTCGCCTCCCCGGCCGTAGTGACCGGGAAGGCGAAGGCTATGAATTTGCTCATTTTTTCACGCATCGAGGCTTCGGATGGAGCCTTGATGGTGAGGAAAGCGCTTGAAGCCATTAAATCAGCAGCATTGCGTCGCCGTAGGCTCCGAACTTGTATTGCTCTTTGATGGCCTCATGATAGGCATTCATCACGAGGTCGTAGCCGCCGAAAGCGCATGTCATCATCAGCATTGTGGAGTAGGGCATGTGGAAGTTGGTGATAAAGGCATCGGTGACTGTAAATTCGTAGGGGGGGAAGATAAACTTGTTGGTCCAGCCGGTGTAGGACTTGATGTGGCCGCCCATGCTCACAGCTGTGGCGAGAGCGCGGAGCACCGATGTGCCCACGGCACACACCCTGTGGCCGGCATCTTTGGTTGAGTTGACGGTTTCAACGAGCTCGGGAGTGATTTCCATCTGCTCGGAGTCCATGCGGTGTTTGGTGAGGTCTTCCACGTCGATTTCGCGGAAGTTGCCGAGACCGCTGTGAACGGTGAGGAAGGCCTCTTTGACGCCCTTGATTTCTAGGCGTTTGAGGAGCTCGCGGCTGAAATGCGCGCCGGCTGCGGGAGCTACCACCGCGCCCTCTTCGGTGGCGAAGATGGTTTGATAGCGCTCGGCATCCTCAGCTTCGGCGGGGCGCTTGATATAGAGGGGGAGGGGAGTTTCGCCCAGTTCATAGAGGGCTTTCTTAAACTCTTCGGCCGAGCCGTCATAGAGGAAACGGAGGGTGCGACCGCGCGAAGTGGTGTTGTCGATCACCTCGGCCACGAGCGAATCATCCTCACCGAAATAGAGCTTGTTGCCTATGCGGATTTTGCGGGCAGGCTCGACGAGCACATCCCAGAGACGGTTTTCGGCATTGAGCTCACGCAGCAAAAATACCTCGATTCGCGCGCCGGTGCGCTCTTTGTTGCCGTTGAGACGAGCGGGAAAAACGCGGGTGTTGTTAAACACCATCAGGTCGCCGTCGTCGAAATATTGAAGCAGGTCACGGAAAATCTTATGCTCGATTTCTCCGGTTTTGCGGTTAACCACCATGAGGCGGCAGCCGTCGCGTTCGTCTGACGGATATTGTGCAATAAGATCTTCGGGGAGCTTGAATTTAAATTGTGAGAGTTTCATTCTTATATATTCTAATCGGGGTGTCGGTTGAGGATTAAAAACGGGGGAGGGAGGTGAGGGTGTTATTGGTCGGCAGAGGGGGCCGAGGCAGCCTTGTTGCGCTTGTGGGGGTAGTCGTCGGGCACCGGGGCAACCTCGCCGTTGGCTATGAGGTCGACAGCCTCGTCGACCGTCATGCAATGTTCAAGGGTGTAATCGCCCACGCGGGTGCGGAGCAGGTCGGTGAGGTGGGCGCCCGAGTTGAGGGCTTGGCCGATGTCGCGGGCGAGGGCGCGTATATAAGTGCCTTTGCTGCACACCACTCTCACTCTTATTTTTTCGGGAGAGAAGTCGAGCAGTTCGAGTTCGCTTATTTCGAGAATCTTGGGCTTGAGTTCCACCTCTTTGCCTTTGCGGGCAAAGGAGTAGGCCCTGCGGCCGTCGATCTTAACCGCTGAAAACACCGGTGGCACCTGCTCGATGCGCCCTATGAATTGGGTCAGAGTTTCCTCTACGAGCTCGCGGGTTATATGTGCGGTGGGAAAGGTGGCATCGATCGGGGTTTCGAGGTCAAACGAGGGGGTTGTGGCTCCGAGAGCAATGTCGGCCACATATTCCTTGACTCCGCTCTGAAGATCGTCGATGAGCTTGGTGGAGCGGCCGGTGGTGACTATCATCACCCCCGAAGCGAGGGGGTCGAGAGTGCCGGCGTGGCCCACCTTGAGTCTCTTGACCGAGAGGCGACGGGTGAGCACATTGCGCAGCCGAGCCACTACATTAAACGAAGTCCATCCTTTGGGCTTTTTTACGCCGAGGATTTCCCCTTTGATATAGTCTCTCATATTCAGGCGAAGATACACACAAGGCCCACTATCACACAGTAGAGGGCAAACCACACGAGCTTGCCTTTCTTAACGATGTCGAGCATCCAGCGGCAGGCGGCACAGCCCACGAGATAGCTCGTCACGAAACCTATGGCGAGGGGAAGCGCGCCAACCGAGCCGGTATAGTCGGCCGAGGTGAGCATCTTCATGGCGTCGAGCAGGCCTTCGCCGAGAATAGGGATTATGACCATGAAGAAGCTGAATTTGGCCACTTTGTCGCGGTTGTCACCGAGCAAAATGCCGGTGGCGATGGTGGTGCCCGAGCGGCTCAGACCGGGGAGCACGGCCACGGCCTGGCTCAGACCGATGACAATGGCGTCGACCCAGGTGATGTCGCGGCCGGGGCGGCGGGTGGCGATGGCTTCGCGGGTGCGGCAGAAATAGGCGAAGCTGAGCAGCAGGGCGGTGATCAGCAGGCATATGCCCACATTGAAGAGGCTTCCGCCAAACAGGGCTTCGATGCTGTCCTTAAAGCAGAGACCCACTATGCCGACCGGAATGGCCGAGACGATGAGCTTGAGCACATAGGAGGTGTTGGAGTCGTTTTTCAAGGTGAAAAACGAGCGGCAGAGGGGCACAAACTCGCTGCGCAACACCGTGATTGTGCTCAGCACTGTGGCGATGTGGAGAGCGAGATCGAAGTCGAGGGCCTCGGCGCCCGAAAGGTCAAGGCCGAGCAGCGAGCGGGCTATCTCGAGGTGGCCGCTCGAACTTACAGGGAGATATTCGGTGAGACCCTGCACTATGCCCATTATCAGGGCTTCAAATGAATTCATGACTGAGTGGATGAATGGGTGGTGGGTGGAGGTTAAGACTGCCCGGCGGCTTTATTGCGCGAGGGCCACATGATGGCCGCTCCCATAAAGATATATCCGAGGAAGGCGAGGGTGGGGCCTGCCACTATCCTGCGCCATGAAAAGATGTCGGGGTTGAACTCGGTGGCTGTGGAGGGGGCGCCGAGCATAAGCAGAAATCCCACTACCGTTACGGCAAAGGCCACCGCCATGAGGGTGAAGTTGATTTTGGCAAGGGGACGGTTATCGGGATTTTCGCGACCTAAGGGGTCGTTTTTTTCAGTAGTCGGGCGAGTGTAGGGTTTCGTTGCCATATGTTTTGAAACAGGTTTTGAAATCAGTTGTTGTAAATTTCGTCGCGGTTCATGCGGATATATTTGTGGGCCGACAATGCCGCAGAGACAGAGCAGATTATCAGGCCGGCCACTATCATGCCGCCAAACACCATGAGGGTCTGCATAGGGTCGACCGCCTCGGAAATTACCGGGTCGAGACGCCCGGCATAGTAGATGAGCAGGCCGAGGAGTATCACCGCGCAGACCGAGGCCGCGAGGCCGCTCACAAGGCTTGACATCACCAGCGGGCGGCGGATATAGAGGTCGGTGGCTCCCACGAGCTTCATGGTGTGGATGAGGAAGCGGCGGGCGTAGATGGTGAGGCGCACGGTGTTGTTGATCAGTATAAACGATATGACCAGCAGCGCGAAAGCCACTATCACCATCACCAGCGAGAGCGACCTGACTGTGGAGTTGAGCGAGTCGATCATTTCGTTGCTCATGCTTATCTCCACCACCGCGGGATTGTCGAGCATACCCTCGGTGATGCGCACTATTGAGTCGGTCGAGGCATAGGCCTCAGTGACGCTCACGTTAAATTCGGCTGTAAAGGGATTTATGCCGAGGAGGTCCCTGACGTTTTCGGCGTCGGGCCCCTGCATTGCCTGCCAGTTGGCCAGCACCGAGTCGGCGCTCACAAACTGAGTCTCCCTTACTCCGGCCAGGGAGTTGAGGTGAGAGGCTATCTCATTGATCTGCTCGGGCGAAGCACCCTCGCTGAGCACCACCGTAAAGCCCACATCCTCCTTAACCTGGCGGGTGAGATTGCGGGCGGCGAGGCCGAGTATGGCCACCATGCCGAGCAGCAGAAGCACGAGCGCTACGCTTACCGAGGCGGTGATCTGCGAACTTATCAGCGGCAGTTTTTTGATTTTGGCTTTGGCCATAGGATATAGCTCAAAAGGGTGGGGTTAGGGAAAATTGCTGCAAAATTAATACATTTGGGAAGCGAAATCAAGTCTCTAACACATAAAAACATAATATTAAGGTGAGAAATTGATTTTTTTACGCCTCTTGTTGTCGCAGTCGAGGAAAATTATTAACTTCGCAGTCATTAAATCCAACAGACAACTACATTCAAAATCTTAATCCAAACAAATGAGTAAGGAAAAGAAATTTTTGACTTGTGATGGCAACCAGGCTGCAGCCCATATCTCGTATATGTTTACCGAGGTAGCAGCCATCTATCCCATCACCCCCTCGTCAACCATGGCCGAGTATGTAGACGAATGGTCGGCTACAGGTCGCAAAAACATCTTCGGCGAGACAGTTCTCGTGCAGGAGATGCAGTCGGAGGGCGGCGCCGCAGGTGCTGTTCACGGTTCTTTGCAGGCCGGTGCCCTCACCACCACCTACACCGCCTCACAGGGTCTCCTTCTGATGATCCCCAACATGTATAAGATCGCCGGTGAGCTTCTCCCCTGCGTGTTCCATGTTTCGGCCCGTACTATCGCCTCACATGCCCTGAGCATCTTCGGTGACCACCTCGACGTGATGGCCACCCGCCAGACCGGTTGCGCCATGCTCTGCGAAGGCTCTGTTCAGGAGGTTATGGACCTCTCCGGCGTGGCTCACCTCGCCACCATCAAGAGCCGTGTGCCTTTCGTGAACTTCTTTGACGGTTTCCGCACCTCACACGAAATTCAGAAAGTTGAGATGATCGAGCAGGATGACCTCGCTCCGCTTCTCGACCGTCAGGCTCTCGCCGAGTTCCGCGAGCGCGCCCTCAACCCCGACGCTCCCGTAGCCCGCGGCATGGCTGAAAACTCCGATATCTTCTTCCAGCACCGCGAGGCCTGCAATCCTTACTATGATGCAGTGCCCGAAATCGTTGAGGAATATATGGCTGAGATCACCAAGATCACAGGCCGCGAATATCACCTGTTTAACTACTACGGCCACCCCGAAGCCGACCGCGTGGTTATCGCCATGGGTTCAGGCACACAGGCCGCTCAGGAGGCCATCGACCACCTCATGGCCAAGGGTGAGAAGGTAGGTCTCGTGTCGGTTCACCTCTTCCGTCCCTTCTCAACCAAGCACCTCCTCAAGGCTATCCCCGCAACCGTTAAGCGCATCGCAGTGCTCGACCGCACCAAAGAGCCCGGAGCATCAGGCGAGCCCCTCTATCTCGACGTTTGCCAGGCTTATGCCAACAACCCCAACGCACCCCTCATCGTGGGCGGCCGCTTCGGTCTCGCTTCAAAAGACACCACCCCCGCCCTCATCATCTCGGTGTTTGACAACCTCGCCCTTCCCCAGCCCAAGGATCACTTCACCCTCGGCATCATCGACGATGTGACCTTCACATCTCTTCCCCCGGTTGAACCCCTCGTGCTCGGCGGCTCGATCTATGAAGCCAAGTTCTACGGCCTCGGTGCCGACGGTACTGTAGGTGCCAACAAGAACTCTATCAAGATCATCGGCGACAACACCAACAAATACTGTCAGGCCTACTTCGCCTATGACTCGAAGAAGTCGGGCGGCTTCACCTGCTCACACCTCCGCTTCGGCGACGAGCCCATCCGCTCAACCTATCCCGTCACCACCCCCAACTTCGTGGCTTGTCACGTTCAGGCTTACACCCACCTCTATGACGTGACCCGCGGCCTGCGCGACGGCGGCACATTCCTTCTCAACACCATCTGGGAAGGTGAGGAACTCGCCAAGAATCTTCCCAACAAGGTGAAGAAATATTTTGCCGACCACAACATCACCGTTTATTATATCAACGCTACCAAGATCGCTCAGGAAATCGGTCTCGGCAACCGCACCAACACCATTCTCCAGAGCGCCTTCTTCCGCATCACCGAGGTTATTCCCGTTGACCTCGCCGTTGAGCAGATGAAGAAATTTATCGTCAAGAGCTATGGCAAGAAGGGTCAGGATATCGTTGACAAGAACAACAAGGCCGTTGACCGCGGTGACGAATACAAGCAGCTCACCATCGATCCCGAATGGAGCAAGCTTGGTCCCGACGCTCCCGAAAAGCGCGACGAGCCCGCATTTGTTACCGACATCTGCCGTCCCATCAACGCTCAGGACGGCGACCTTCTCAAGGTGAGCGATTTCGCTTCGATCGCCGACGGCACATGGCAGCAGTCAACCGCCCGCTACGAGCGTCGCGGTGTGGCTTCATTCGTTCCCGAATGGCTTGAGGAGAATTGCATACAGTGTAACAAGTGTGCTTATGTCTGCCCTCACGCCACCATCCGTCCCTTCCTTCTCGACCAGGCCGAAATGGCAGCCGCTCCCTTCGGCGAGGATCACACCATTCCCGCTATCGGCAAAGGCTTCGAAGGTCTCCGCTTCATTCAGGCCGTTGATCCCCTCGACTGTCTCGGTTGCGGCAACTGCGCCGACGTTTGTCCCGGTAAGAAGGGCGTGAAGGCTCTCGTGATGAAGCCTCTCGAAAGCCAGCTCGACGAGCAGGCCGCCTGGGATTACTGTGTTGACCACGTTGAGTCGAAGCAGAACCTCGTTGACATCAAGAGCAACGTTAAGAACAGCCAGTTCGCCAAGCCTTACTTCGAGTTCTCTGGTGCTTGCTCGGGTTGCGGTGAGACTCCCTATGTGAAACTCATCTCACAGCTCTACGGCGACCACGAGATGGTGGCCAACGCTACCGGTTGCTCGTCGATCTACTCAGGCTCAGTGCCCTCGACTCCCTACACCGTCAACAAGCAGGGTCATGGTCCCGCATGGGGCAACTCTCTGTTTGAGGACTTCGCAGAGTTTGGTCTCGGCATGTATATCGCCAACGAGAAACTCCACATGCGCATTGAGGACCTCATGAAGCAGGCCACCGCATGCAACGACTGCCCCGAGCGCGTGCGCGAACTCGCTCAGGAATGGCTCGACAATCAGAACGACGCAGCCCGCACCCGCGCTATCGCCGACGAGCTCGTGCCTCTCTGCGAGGCTTGCAACTGCGACGTATGCAAGGGTCTCGTTGAGCACAAACACTACATCGCCAAGCGTTCGCAGTGGATCATCGCCGGTGACGGTGCCGCTTATGACATAGGCTTCGGCGGTCTTGACCATGTGCTCGCCTCAGGCAAGAACATCAACATCCTCGTAGTCGACACCGAGGTTTACTCCAACACCGGCGGTCAGGCTTCAAAGGCCACCCCGCTCGGCGCTATCGCCAAATTTGCCGCCTCAGGCAAGCGCATCCGCAAGAAAGACCTCGGCCTCATCGCTTCAACCTATGGCTATGTATATGTAGCTCAGGTGGCTATGGGCGCTGACCAGGCTCAGACCCTCAAAGCTATCCGCGAGGCTGAGGCTTATGACGGTCCTTCACTCGTGATTGCCTACGCTCCCTGTATCAACCACGGCATCAAGGCCGGCATGGGTCACTCACAGCAGGAAGAGGCCAATGCAGTGGCTTGCGGCTACTGGCACCTCTGGCGCTACAACCCCGCTATCGAAGCCGAGGGCAAAAATCCCTTCTCGCTCGACAGCAAGGCTCCCGATTGGGATAAGTTTGAGGACTTCCTCAAAGGCGAGGTGCGCTATGCTTCACTGCTCAAGCAGTATCCCGCAGAGGCCGCCGAGCTCTTTGCCGCCGCCAAGTCAAACGCCCAGTGGCGCTATAACAACTATCGTCGTCTGGCTCAGCAGCAGTGGGGCGTTGACCCTGAAGTGGGCAAAGTTGACTGATAAGTCTATTCCCGGCCCGAGACAGGCTGATGCCTGCTGACGGCTACTCATGATAACCAGGACCCCGTTGCCCCCTTCTTTAAAGAATCGGCGGCGGGGTCTTGTTTTTGTTCCACACCTATTTATATTTATAAGAAACCGGCCTCTGCTTCCGGATAAAGATTAAGACTTATGATGCACTGGCAATATCTCATCACCGATCTGAGGTTCGGCCTCGAGGAGTTTTATGACTCTGAGCGAAACAACAGCTCGGTGCGCTCTGACTTTCAGCGCGATTACGACCGACTTGTCTTTTCTTCACCTTTCCGGCGCCTGCAAAACAAAACCCAGGTGTTTCCCCTGCCGGGGAGCATTTTCGTGCACAACCGCCTCACCCATTCGCTCGAGGTGTCGAGCGTGGGCCGCTCGATGGCCACCGAGGTGGCTTTGGCTCTACGCGCCCGATATGCGACCGAGCCGTGGAGCGGCAAGTTTGACGCGCTCCCCGAAATCGTGTCGGCGGCATGTCTTGCCCACGACCTCGGAAATCCCCCCTTCGGTCACTCGGGCGAAATGGCTATCTCGGCTTTTTTCAGCGAGGGTGCCGGCAAAATTCTCTCCAACGGTCTTACCCCCGGCCAATGGGCCGACCTCACTCACTTCGATGGTAATGCCAATGCGTTCCGTCTGCTCACCCACCCCTTCCGCGGCCGTCGTCCGGGAGGATTTGCCATGACCTATCCCACTCTGGCATCGGTGGTGAAATATCCTTATTCGTCGCTCCTTGCGGGCGACAAAAACAAATTCGGCTTCTTCACCTCTGAGGCCGAGAGCTATGTCCGCGTGGCCGAGGAGCTGAAAATCAAAAAGCTGTCGGCCCCCGACGAGCCGCTGCGCTATGCCCGCTACCCCCTTGTCTATCTCGTCGAGGCGGCCGACGATATCTGCTATGAGGTGATGGACATCGAGGATGCCCATAAGCTCGGGATCCTCCCCACCCATCAGGTTATCGACCTGATGCTCGCCTACTTCGAGCCTGAACGCCGGGCCGGCATCGAGCGGCTGATGAAGCTCGTCGACGACCCCAACGAAAAGATAGTCTACCTCCGCTCATGTGTGATAGGGGTGCTTGTGGCCGCATGTTCGGCTGCCTTTATCGAGCATGAAAAGGAGATTCTTGCCGGCGAATTTACCGGCACCCTGATTCAGCACCTTCCCGGGCGCGTGAGCGACGCCTATGCAGGATGCAACGAACTTTCATGGGAAAAAATATATCGTGCGCCCGACGTTGTGGATATCGAGCTTGCCGGCACGCGCATCATCTCCTTCCTCATAGAGCGGCTTATCCAGGCCGTGCTCAACCCCACGCTCAACTATTCGCGGCTGCTTCTCGCCAAGGTGCCGCAACAATATCAAACCGACTCTCCAACCCTCTATGGCAAGATTCAGGCGGTGGTCGACCACATTTCCGGCATGACCGATGTCTATGCCCTCGACCTCTACCGCAAGCTTAACGCCATGTCGCTCAAAATCAACAACTGACAATTCAACTCTTTTTGGAATATGTTTCTGCTTATAGTTTATCTCGTGGCCGGACTGGTGCTCATACTCGCCGGCGCCAACTATCTCACCGACGGTTCGTCGGCCATAGCCCGTCGCCTCGGCGTGAGCGACCTCGTGGTAGGTCTCACGGTGGTGGCTTTCGGCACCTCCACTCCCGAACTTGTGGTTACCCTCATGTCGGCTATCAACGGCGCCACCTCGCTGGCTGTGGGCAATGTCGTTGGCTCAAACATCTTCAACATTCTGGTTATTATCGGTGTAACGGCTTTGATTCGTCCCATGAAGGTTGAGCGCACGGTCAACAACGTCGACCTCCCGCTCGTGGTGCTCGCGTCGGTAGCGCTGCTGGCCGTGAGCCTCGGGCCGATGCTCGGCACCTGCAACCCCATGCCTGAAATCACGAGAGTTGACGGCATACTCTTCCTGCTGTTTTTCCTCATATTCATGCGCCTAACACTTGCGCGTGCCCGAGCCGGTGTCGGTGATGCCGCTCCCGAGGCTCCTAAGGCTGAGGAGAAGAAAAGCTCGGTTGTGAAGTCGGTGTTGTTTATCATCGGCGGCCTCGCCGGGTTGATATTCGGCGGGCAGCTGTTTGTTGACGGCGCCTCGGGCATAGCGCGCTCGCTCGGTGTGAGCGAAGGCGTAATCGGCCTGACGATCGTGGCCATCGGCACCTCGTTGCCCGAACTCGCCACTTCGATTGCTGCCGCCCTCAAAGGCATGGGAGGCATGGCCATCGGCAATGTGATAGGGTCAAATATCTTCAATGTGTTTTTTATAGCCGGAGCGGGAGCTGTGGTTAAGCCCTTGCAGTTCGGCACGATAGGTCTCGTCGACATGCTGGTGTTTACCGCTGCGAGCGTGTTGTTTTTCCTCTCCGGCCGCTATATCGGCAAGAGCGTCATCAACCGCTTTGAAGGCGCCGCCATGCTCCTCCTCTACATCGCCTACACCGCCTGGCTCATCACCTCCCTCTAACTTCCCCGCGCCCCCATGCCCATTCGCTTGGGGGCGCCATGCGGGAGCAGCGCGATATATCGCGCACCCTACCTCACGGCGGTGAGGTAACTGCGGTAATTGTAGAGCGCGTAGAGAGGAATGATGTTGATGGTTGCCTGCTGAAGTGTGGAGTCAGAGATTGTGAGTTTCCCGAAGTTTTCGAGCGATGTGCGGATAGCAGTTCGGAGTGATTTCTTTTCCATAAAGAGGCGCAAGCTCTTCATCTTTCCGCTTACTCCCGATTTAACCTCGATAGGTAGGATTGACATATTGAAGGCTGCCACATAGTCAACTTCGGCTGATGTGCCGCGACTGAGATTTTCCCAGTAGAACAGAGTTTCAGGCAGGCGTGTGTTTCCGTTTTTGAGAAATTCAAGGCCGGCAAATATTTCTGCAAGAGCTCCTTTGTTAACCAAATCCACCCCTGAGGCGGTCAGAATAAAATCGTCAATCATCTGCTGACTGCCCATGTCGAGAGCCTGTATCCTGAGCATAAGACCGGTGTCGAGGAAAATAAATTTCTTAAACTTCGGATTGATTTCTGAACCTAACGGCAATCCGTTGGCCGAGGTCATATTGACTTCATAAAGGAGTCCGGCTCGGCAAAGCATTTGAAGAGCGTTTTTGACATCCTGAATTTTATATGCCTCCATGCCGCGGCTATATATAAATTTATTTCCGTTTTGAGATATGACGCTTTTGAGGGTGGCTCTCAGAAGTTCGGGATCGACTTTTGAGGAATATTTAGAGAAATCATCAAAGTAGGTCTGCTGTATATCTTCTTGTATCTCAGCACACTTCAGGTAGCTGTGCTCGTCAATCCACATAGCAACACTGGCCGGCATACCTCCAACAAGAAGAAATGTCCTCAAGGCTTCGACAAGCTCATTGTGGAGAGCCTCGAAAAGAGGGGCGTCAACCCCGGCACTTTCAATTGCGGTTACCCATGATTGTTTACCTGTTGCCAACAGAAACTCCTTGAAAGAGAGGGGATACATAAACAGCGATGTGATTCTTCCCACTCCGAAAGATGAAAGATTGGCGAGCGCAAATTCAAGTAGTGACCCTGCAGCCACTACATGCAGCTCGGGATAATCTTCCTTGAAATAGCGCAACATTCTTATTGCGGCGGGTGATGATTGGATTTCATCAATAAACAGGAGGGTCTCGCCCGGCACGATAGGCACACCGGTAAGTAGGGAAAGCCTTTCTGCAATCTCGCGCACATCTGAGAGGGTGTCAAAAACAGGCAGAATGTCGGGCCTTTTTTCGAGATTTATCTCAAGGAAATATTTGAATGTTTTTCCCAGATTTCTTACTGATGAGGATTTGCCAACCTGGCGCGCGCCGCGGAGCAATAGGGGCTTGCGGTGGCTGTCATTTTTCCAGTCAAGGAGAAATTTATCTATCTGTCGGGGTATGTAGTTCATATCGGATGCAAAGATATGATTTTTCTCGGTGATTATCAAATGATTTGGGTGGGGTGTTGAAAAAAGTCAAGGGAATAATGAGGTGATTTTGGAAAAAAGTCAAGGGAATAATAGGGTGATTTTGGAAAAAAGTCAAGGGAATAATAGGGGTGAAAATGAAAAAAAGCAGAGGAATCGACTGGGTCGACCCCTCTGCCCGAAAAGTGTCAAGCTTTGAAAAATCAATGGCAGCAACCGTCGCCGCAGCCACATGAGTCGTGACCGCAGTTGTCGTCGCAATGATCGTGGCCGCAGCCGCAACCACACTCGTGGGCGGGCTGAAGCTCCTCGGCGGTAGCGTCGCGCACGGTGATGATCTTGCCTTTGAAGCGCACATCCTTACCGGCGAGAGGATTGTTGAAGTCCATCTTAACCTCGCTGTCGGTAACCTCGGTAACGAGACCCGACACACGGAAGCCGTCGGAGGTCATCATCGGAAGCACGGCTCCGGGAGTGATGACTTCGGCGTCGAATTTGCCGTCAACCTCAAACACATCTTTGGGGAGGGTGACAAATTTTTCGGGGTCAACGGGACCATAGGCGTCGTCGGCTTTGACCTTAACGTCAAATGTGCCGCCGGCATCAAGGCCTTCAACAGCTTTTTCGAGGGGCACGATCAGTCCGGCAACACCGAAAACAAACTTTTCGGGATCGCCTTCGGGAGTTGTATATACGAGGGTTTCGGTACCGTCTTCTTCTACTTTGAAGAGGTCATAACCCAATTCCACATATTTTCCGGGTTGAATTTTCTCCATGATATAAATTGTTTTTAAGTTAATTTCTATAGATTATAACGTTTTTTGAGGAGAAATGTTGTGTGGCTGTCAGCGGTCGTCGGTGAGATGAAGCAGCTTGGCGGCTCTCCCTGCGTCGCGGCTAAACACCATCAGCCTCGCGCCTCCCGCAGGATAGGGTATGGGGGAGTAGAGCGTTGAGAGCACTCCCACCACCTCGCAGGGAATTCCGTGGTCGTTGAGCACTGTTTTGTCGATATAGGCGTCGGCGGCAACGGGATATTCGTTGATGCACACGAGGCTGAGGTCGTCGGAGGAATGTTTGGTCATGAGAGGGGGGAGGGGATTAGTGGATGTTGCGGTCGTTGAGGGCTTTCTGATAGCGCCGGGCATTGGCGCGGTGGGTGTCATAGTCAGCCGCAAAATTGTGATGGCCCGAAAAATCCTCTTTGGCACACATATATATATAAGAGTGTCGCGGGGCTGACAGCACACGGTCGATGGTTCCTTTGGCCGCAACTCTTATAGGCCCGGGAGGGAGGCCTTTGTTGATGTAGGTGTTATAGGGTGAGGGGGTGGAGAGATGTGAGGCGGTGATGCGCCGCAGGGTGAAGTCGCCCACGGCAAATTTAACCGTGGGGTCGGCCTGAAGCGGCATTCCGCGGTCGAGGCGGTTGAGATAGAGGCGCGCTATGGTGGGCTGCTCGTCGGCCATGTTGCTCTCCTCCTCCACTATCGAGGCGAGGGTCGCCACCTCCTCAGGAGTGAGGCCGAGGGCTCGGGCTTTGGCCGTGCGGTCGTCATCCCAGAACTTGTTGCGGTAGTCAAGCAGGCGCTTCACAACTTTATCGGCCGGGGTGGTCCAATAAAACTCGTAGGTGTCGGGAATAAAGGCGGCGGGAAATTGAGCCGGTTTCAACCCGCTGTCGGTGAGCACCTTGTTGGTGGCGCGCGTGAGTGAGTCGGCCGACACTTCGAGCGATGAGGCTATGCGGGTCATAAGCTCCGGCATGGTGCGGATGTTGTGGAAGGTCACCTTGACCGGTGTCTGATGTCCTTTGGCCATTTTTCGCGCCGTGGTGAGGGCCTTTTCGCCCGGCTCCACGCGGTAAGCGCCGTGGGCTGCCGCAGTTTTGCCTCCCGACATCTGCCACAGGCGGTAGACTTTCGAGGCCTGATCGTCGTCGAGGGCCGAGCGCAGGGAGTCTTTCACCGATTGGGGAGTGGCATCGGCGGGAATGTAAAACCAGGCAGCATCGCCGTCATGGCGCGAGAAAACATAGAGCAACCCCAAGCCCGCCACGCTGATGAGGGCAATGACAACGACCACAAATATCATCGCGCCGCGCGAAATGCGGGTCGCCTTCTTGTCGGAAGTTGATTCGGTCATAGCGGGAAGATGGCTACCGCCGCTACCAGAATCAGGGCGCCGCAAATGCCATAGAAAATTCGGGCGGGAGTGCGTTTGAAGGTATTGGTTATCGAGCGGGCCGACGAGGTGGCGAAAAACCAGTCGGCATTGGTGATCGAAGCCCAGAGCGCAAGGGCGCCTCCGAGGGCAAACATCACACACAGCACGCAGGTGGCTATGGTTATGGTGGTGGTTGTGGCTGAGAGTGTTAGCATGGTCCGGTAAGGGTAAATTGACGTGAGCCGTCGGGGTTGACCGAGATGGTTATGGTGTGGCAGTCGTCGGGCAGCAGGGCGCCGGCGCGGTCGGGCCACTCTATGAGGCAGAGGGCGCCGCTGTCGAGATATTCCTCAAATCCGGTGTCGGCCACTTCGGCTTCCGATTCGAGGCGGTAGAGGTCGAAATGGTAGATAGTGCGGCCGTTGGCGGCGAGATATTCGTTGACGATGGCAAAGGTGGGTGAGCTCACCTCGCCGGCCTCGACTCCGAGCTCGCGGGCGAGGCTTGCCACAAGGGTGGTTTTGCCCGCTCCCATCGGCCCGATGAGAGCCACGGTGGCATCGGCGGGAAGAACATTGAGAATAGCTTTGGCCACTTCGGGGAGCTGATCCTCGGTCAGGGCCGTAAAGATATGTTGCTTGTTCATTTAGGCGAAAGGGTCACTACCGGCACCAGCATTTCCTCGAGCGAGATGCCTCCATGCTGGAAGGTGTCGGTGTAATATTGCACATAGTGGTTATAGTTGTTGGGATAGGCGAAGAAATCCTTGCCCGTGGCGAAGATATAGGCCGACGACACGTTGGGGGAGGGGAGGCCGAACAGCTCGGGCTTCTTCATCTCAAACACCCGCTTGGGGTTGTAGGAAAGGTTTTTGCCAACCTTATAGCGCAGGTTGGTGTTGGTGTTTTTGTCGCCCACGACCTTCTGGGGGTCGGTGACACGTATGGTGCCGTGGTCGGTGGTGAGGATTATCTTGGCGCCCTCCGAGGTCATGCGCTTGAGCAGGTCGCTCACCGACGAGTGTTTAAACCACGACAGGGTGAGCGAGCGGTAGGCGGCATTGGTCGACGCCAGTTCCCTTATCATCTTGCTCTCGGTGCGGGCGTGTGAAAGCATGTCTATAAAGTTGATTACCACCACATTGAGGTCGTTGTCGCGCAGCGATTTGAAGTCGCGCGCCAGCTTTTCGCCTGCTGCCGAGTCGTTGATTTTGTGATAGGAGAAGCGACACTTGCGGCGGTAGCGCTCAAACTGGGTGGCGATGAGCGGCGACTCGTTGAGATTCTTGCTCTCATCCTCATCCTCGTCGATCCACAGGTCGGGAAACATCTTGCGTATCTGAGCCGGCATGAGTCCTGAGAAGATGGCGTTGCGGGCATATTGGGTGGCGGTGGGGAGTATCGACATATAGAGGTCATCATCCTCCACGGTGAAATATTCCGACAGCACCGGTCTCACCACCTGCCACTGGTCGAGGCGGAAGTTGTCGATCAACACGAAGCACACCTTTTCCCCCTTGTCGAGCAGCGGAAACACCTTGCGGCTGAACAGCTCGGGACTCAGCATGGGCCTCCCGGCGCTTCCGGGCTGCGCCTTGATCCACTCCTCATAGTTGCGCCTTATATATTTTGCGAAGGTGATGTTGGCTTCCTCAAACTGTGATTGGAGAATCGAATCCATGTTGGTCGAGGCGGCCGACAGCTCGATGTCCCAGTAAACCAGGCGGCGGTAGAGCTCCTTCCACTCGTCGACGGTTTCGGGCGAGCGGTTTATGCGGTCGGTGAGGTCGGCAAACTCGCGGCGGTAGTTTTCGGAGGCGCTGTCGCTCACCAGCTCCGACGAGTGAAGATTTTTTTTGATCGACAGGAGTATCTGGTTGGGGTTGACCGGCTTGATGAGATAGTCGGCTATCTTGGCGCCCACAGCCTGATTCATAATGTTTTCCTCCTCGCTCTTGGTAATCATGATCACCGGAGTGGCGGGGGCTATGAGCTTGATGCGCTGCAGGGTCTCCAAGCCGGTGATGCCCGGCATATTCTCGTCGAGAATCACGAGATCGAAATGTTGCGACGCCATGAGGTCGAGGGCGTCGGTGCCGCTCATGGCGGTCACCACGTCATAACCTTTCTGCTTGAGAAACAGAATATGAGGTTTCAGCAGATCTATTTCGTCGTCGGCCCAGAGTATAGTCATTGTTTGGGGTGTTTTAAGAATAATAACGGTTAAGCCGCATGAGTTCAGGCAAAGTTAGCAAAAAAAATGGTTCCAATCGGGATTATTCCCCGTTAATCGCGCCTAATACTGATTAATCCCGATAAAACCATTATTTTATGGGAAATTATGAGTAACTTTGCACTGTTTTTTCAATTCTTCTTGCTAACAATCTAAATGATCCGCATATTGACACGGCGAATTTTTATCGCTTTACTCATTCTTCTTGCTACGTTTATTCGGGCATTGGCCGCTGATAATGACAGCACCATGTTGAGGATGCGAAGTTTTTTTAAGCAGGCAATGTTGTTTGCAGAAAATATGCCGCGCGAGAAAGTTTACCTGCATCTTGATAATACGGGATATTTCAAAGGTGATAAGATATGGTTTCAATGCTATGTTGTTGATGGTATTAATAACATGCCTACCCAACTGAGTCATACATTGTATGTGGAGTTGTTAAATCCCCGTGGCAAAGTTGTCTCACGCAGGATTCTTAAGATAGAAAACGGAAGATGTCACGGTGAGTTCACTATTAATCATCTCCCGTTTTATTCGGGATTTTATGAGATAAGGGCCTACACGAAATATATGCTTAATTTCGGGGAGACTGCAATGTTTTCGCGTGTTATTCCGGTGTTCGATCCGCCTGCGAAGCCCGGTGATTTCGCTGAATGGCGCATGGCACGCTCAATAACCAAGTATTCCGGTACCCGCCCCGCAACAAAATCAGCTTCCAAGGTTTGGATGAGATTTTTTCCTGAGGGAGGTAGTTTGATTGCAGGTGTGCCGGCAAAGGTTGCGTTTGAGATTACGGGCCGTGACGGTAGTCCGATAGAAGCTGCCGGGTATGTGGTAGATGAATCTACCCGAAAGCCAATCACCGCTATTCAGACACTTCACGAAGGCCGCGGGGTCTTTGAAATTACTCCTGAAAGCGGTGGTGACTATAAGGCGATAATAACTTATGGTAATGATAAAAAAGAGCATGAATTCAAGCTTCCTCAGGTAAGAAAAAGCGGTGTTGGTCTGAGCGTGGATAATTTATCGCTGACAGATAGCATTCTAGTGTCTATACGTCCGGGTGAAGGAATAGGTGCGGATGGTGATATTGCGGGGTTGGCCATAACCTCACGTGGAGCCCTTTGGTCATACACTTTATTTGACCTTACAAAAGAGCGTACCTTGAAACTGAGTAGAAGGGATATGCCTACAGGTGTATCCGTAATCACGCTTTTCGGTAGCGACGGGCATACTTTAGCCGAAAGAATGATATTTGTCAACAATGGCGGCTATGGAA
>CAYLMR010000045.1:0-19893 GCA_964384885.1 uncultured Bacteroides sp. | reverse complement strand
GGGAAATTTTGGTGAAAATTGCATAAAGTGGGGGCGGGAGTGGGGGAGTGCGGATTTTTTTGTCTAAATTTGTGGATTAATTATCACATTTATCATAAAATGCCATGAATTTCCTTAAACTCCTGATTTGCCCGCTCATTATGGGTGCAAGCCTGCTGGCCGGCGCCCAGACCGTGACCGTCAATCCCACCCCGCGTTCAATCGTGACCGGCGAAAAGGCTTTCGCCTCGCCCGTAGCTATAAAAATCGACGGTGAGAAAACCGCCGATGCAGATGCTGTGGCCCTGCTTCAGCATCATTTCGCCACCGACAGTAAAAACGGTGTGAAGGTCACCATCGGTGAGCGTGGCGACAAGGCTGTCAAGTCGGTTGCCAACAAGATTCCTCAGCAGAGCGAGGGTTATTATCTGAGCATCACTCCCAAGGGGGTGATAATTGCCGGCAACGACCCCAAGGGCACCTATTATGGTGTGCAGACATTCCTTCAGCTCGCTTCCGTGCCTGAGGTGATGAGCGCCGAGGTGAGCGACTGGCCCGCCGTGGGCGACCGTGGAGTGGTGGAAGGATTCTACGGCAATCCGTGGACTCTCGAAAACCGAATCCACCAGTTTGATTTTTATGGAGCCAACAAGCTCAACACCTATATCTATGGCCCAAAGGATGACCCCTATCATCACTCCCGCTGGCGCGAGCCTTATCCCGCCGATCGCGCCGAGGTGATGAAGAAGATGGCCGAGGCCGCCGCCAAAAACAAGGTGTGGTTTGTGTGGGCCATGCACCCCGGCAACTCAATTGAGAGTGCCGACGACCGTGCCGCCGCTCTGGCCAAGTTTGAGAGCATGTATGACATGGGTTTCAGAGCCTTTGCCGTGTTCTTCGACGATATTTCAAATTATGATGCCGCCAAACAGGCCGACTATCTCAACTTCATAACCGATAACTTCATCCACAAGCATGACGATGTGGCTCCGCTGATCATGTGCCCCTCGCAATACAACAAGCTGTGGGCCGGCGACGGCGCCTATCTCCGCGAACTCGGCTCAAAGACCTATCCCGAGGTGAGAATCATGTGGACCGGCAACAGCGTGGTCGACATGATCAACAAGGAGGATGTGGAATGGGTTGAAGGCAACATCTCGCGCAAGCCGTTTATCTGGCTCAACTGGCCGGTCAACGACTATTGCGTCAACCATCTTCTCATGGGCCCGATGTATGGCAACGACACCGACATTGCCGACGATCTGAGCGGCTTTACCCTCAATCCGATGGAATATGCCGAGGCGTCGCTCGTGAGCATCTATCAGGGCGCCGACTATCTCTGGAATCCTGAGAGCTATGACAGCGAGGCCTCATGGCTGCGCGCCGTCAACGCCATAGCTCCCGCCGGGCTGGAGGATGAAACCCTCACTTTCTGCAAATATAACATCGACCTCGGCCCCAACACCCACCGCCTGCGCCGCATGGAGGAATCGCCCGAAATGCAGGCACTCATCGCGGCCTATAACGCCAATCCCGCCCAGGCCACTCCTCAGCTCAGAGCCGAGTTTGACAAGATAAGCGCCGCAGCCACCAAGCTGCTCGCCACCGCCGACACCTGTGCCTTCACCGCCGAAGTAGCTCCCTGGCTCAAGGTGATGGAAATGCTCGGCCGCCGCGGCAACTTAGCTCTCGACATCACCGAGGCCCTGGCCAAAGGCGACACCATAGCCTTTATCGACACCTATAAGAAATATTACGACCTCACCGACGAGGCCTCACGCGTGGAGAGCCGCAATTTTGAGGGTAGCATCAAGGTGGCCTATCCCACCGTGGGCTCGCTCTACACCGAGCCGCTGCTCAAACAGCTCCTCACCAACGCTATTTCCGACTATCGCGCCAACTATACCTATATGGTTGACATGCTCCCCGCTCCGGTGATTGAAAACGGTGTTTACCGCATAATGGTCAACGGCAAATATCTCGGCAATCCCCAGGCCGGTGGCATCGGAGGCCGTCCCGTGCTCGAAGACAAGGAAGACGACGTGAACCCCGACCGTCAGCTGTGGCGCATCGTGCTCGATCCGCTCACCGACCGCTATCAGATCGTCAACGCCAAAGATGGCCGCTATCTCAACGAGCAGGTGGCCTTCAGCCGCAATCCCGAGTCAAATCCCTATGACCGCGACTGGCACACATTTGTGATCGAGCGCGAGGGTGACAAATATGCCATCCGCAACGGCGGTAACGGCGGCAACTCCTACTGGAGCGTTGAGGAAGATCATCTCGCTCCCGGCTCGCGTCAGAAATCTCCGGCCAACTTCATCTTTGAGCTGGTGGGTATCGGTGCCAACTGATAATCAATTACACATAATATCAACTTATCTTATTTAATGAAATCAATCCGTAACATGATATTGGCCGCTGCGCTCGGCACAGCCCTCTTTGCGCAGGCCGATATGGTTGACATCCAGCCTGTTCCCCGGTCAGTGGTGTGGGGCGACAAGACGTTTGCCCTCCCCGGCGGAATCGACATCACCAATCCCGATGAGGCCGATGAGGATGCCGTGGCAGCCCTGCGGGCCCGTTTCAGCGTGGCCGAATCGTCGGGCGCTATCAGCGTCACCATTGGCGAGGCGGGCGACCCCGCCATCGAGCCGGTTGCCGCCCTTATACCCCAGCAGGCTCAGGGCTACTATCTCAAAGTCTCGCCCGAAGGGGTTATCATAGCGGGCCGCGACGGCGACGGCACCTTCTACGGCGTGCAGACATTCCTTCAGCTTCTTGCCGGCTCGGAGCTCACCGCAGTTGAAATCAAAGACTGGCCCGAAGCCGCCGAGCGCGGCGTGGTAGAAGGCTTCTACGGCAATCCGTGGAGCCATCAGGACCGCCTGCGTCAGTTTGACTTCTATGGCGCCAATAAGCTCAATTTCTATATCTACGGCCCTAAGGATGATCCCTACCACAAATCGCAGTGGAAAGACCCCTATCCCACCGCCAAGGGTCGCGAACTGACCGAGCTTGTCAACAAGGGCCACGCCAACAAGGTGAAAGTGGTGTGGACCATGCACCCCGGCAACTCCATCTCCTCAAGCGCCGACCGCACAGCCGCCATCACCAAGTTTGAGCGCATGTATAAACTCGGATTCCGCACCTTCGGAGTGTTCTTCGACGACATCTCCAACTATAGCGCCGCTACCCAGGCCGAGTTTCTCAACTATGTGACTGATAACTTCGTTCATAAGCACGATGATGTTGAGCCGCTCATCATGTGCCCCTCGGAATACAACCGCTCATGGGCCGGCAACGGCTCCTACCTCAAGGAACTCGGCTCGAAAACCAATCCCGAGGTGAGAGTGATGTGGACCGGCAACAGCGTGGTGGATATGATCGACCTCGCTGACGTCGACTGGGTTTCGCCGCTCATTGCTCGCGACCCGTTTATATGGCTCAACTATCCGGTCAATGACTATGGCGAGCATCATCTGCTCATGGGCCCCCTCCCTGCCAACGACCCCAAGGCCGTGGCCAAGGTGAGCGGCTTTACCGCCAACCCCATGCAGTATGCCGAAGCCTCTAAGGTGGCCCTCTATCAGCTTGCCGATTTTCTCTGGAATCCCGAAGAGTTTAATGCCGACAAATCATGGCAGCGCTCCATCTCGGCTATTGCTCCCGGCCATGAAGAAGCTTTCAGGGTGTTCTGCGAAAACAACGTCGACCTTGCCAAAAGCGCCCACGGCCTGCGACTCTACAACGAGAGCCCCTCGTTTAAGGCTGTGCTCGACGCTCATCCGTCGCTCACCGCCGACTCGCGCGCGCTCTATGCCGCCGAGTTTGCCAAGATAGTGGCTGCCGGCGAGGAACTTATCGCCAACAGCGATCAGCCCGAGCTCACCGCCGAAATACTCGAGTTCCTGCAGGAATTTACCTATCTCGGTCAGCGCGGCGAGGCTCTGCTCGCAATGTATGACGCCCTCAACGCCCGCGACGAAGAGGGCTTTGTGGCTGCCTATACCACCTACAGCGACCTCACCAAGAAGGCCTCCGAGCTGTTGAGCCGCGGATTCTCGGGCTCGATTCAGTCGGTTGTGCCCCTCACTGCTACTCTCTATGTGTCGCCTTTCGTGCGTCAGACCGCCCAGCAGCTCATAGCTGATTACAAGAACTCGGGTCTCAGCTATCCCGACGGCCTCTTCCCCGCTCAGGTGGTTGAAGACGGCACCTATCTGATAATGAACAACGGCAAGTATCTCGGCAACCCGCGCGCCGGAGGTATTGGCGGCAACCCCACTTTCCAGAGCAGCCTCGACAATGTCAATCCCGACCGTCAGGCCTGGCGCATCACCTATCAGGCATCGACAGGCCGCTATAAGATTGTCAACGAGAAGGATGGCCGCTATATCAACGAAAGGGGCAACTTCACCGTGAGCGACGACACCAACCCCTATGAGGATGAATGGCACTCCTATTCGATCTATCGCTTTAACGACGGATTTGCCATTCAGAACGGCGGCTCGGCCGGTGATAAATTCTGGACCGTCAACAAGCTCCGCATCGAGCCGGGCAGCGACAACAAGCTCGGCTATGACAAGATGGTTTTCAACCTCGTGTCATATACCGGCGCTACCGCCAATCATCAGGTAGAGAGCGGAAAATCTTACTACATCCTTGATGACAAGGGCCGCTATCTCACCAACGCCAAGCCCAACACCACCGGCGGCAACCCCGTGTTTGAAAAGATCACCGACCCCAACAAGAAGTCGCTCTGGGTCATTGCCCTCGATGAGGAAAGCGGCCGCTTCAGCATCCGCTCGGCTGCCGACAACCGCTATATCAACGAGAAGGGAGTGTTTGGCACCAATCCCTACTACAGCGATTGGAACACCTATGAGCTTTATGGCTGCGGCAACACCTATGCCATCCGCAACGGCGGCTCTGCCGGCACCAAGTTCTGGACCATCTCGGGCAACGCTCCCGCTATCGGCGGCGACAACATCAACGGCTGCTATCTCTTTAAGCTCATCGACCCCACTATCAGCTCGGTTGAATCAGCCGTGGCCGACAGTGCCGACATTGATTGGAGTATCGAGGGTGGTGTGCTGAGTGTAAGAGGCGCCGGTGACATAACTTCGGTTAAGCTCACCGCTGCCGACGGCCGCGTGGTGGCTGCCGCTTCGGGCGACTCGGTCAATGTAAACTCCCTCACCCCCGGCATCTACATCCTCAGCGTCACCTCCTCATCCCGCCCCGCCTCCCTCAAAATCACCCTCCCCTAACCCTGTCAATAAGCTAACCGCAATTTAAATAGCTGAACCTAAGCATGAGGCTGTGTCAAAAATTCTTATTTGGCACAGCCTCATGCCATTTATCAACCCCATGTTTGCGTATCTTAACTATAATAGCTAACTTTGTTCTATGAAGGAAAAACTCAAAATACAATCTTTGATAGCTGAGGCCAAGCATTTTTGTGAGGCTAATTCAGGCGTGTTCAGACCTGAATTATTTGGAGTCACCGATGGAAAGGCTATAGGTACTTTTGTAGAGCATATGTTTCGGCAATATCTTGAGGAAAGATATGATCTGACTCCCGGCAATTCGGCCATAGGATTGGATTTGCCTTCGGTTAATACTGATATCAAGGTTACATCCGTTAGACAGCCGCAATCAAGTTGTCCGTATAAGGATAGTAAGCAGAAAATTTATGGGTTAGGCTATAACCTGCTTGTCTTTGTATATAAGAAGTATGATGATGTTGAGAGCAGGACGGGAATGTTGGAATTTGTGTCATGCTGCTTCATAGATAAGGATAGAACTGCCGATTTTCAAACAACGACCGGTATTCATAACATCTTATACAATCAGGGTAATCAGGATGACATCTTCGCCTTTTTGGTAGATCATTCTATTCCCGGCGATGAGGTGACACTCTATCAGCTTGCGGGAGAAATACTTAATAATCCGCCTCATATCGGTTATCTCACCATATCTACTGCCCTTCAATGGAGACTTCAATACGGGCGCGTAGTGTCGTTGGAGGATAATGTTACCGGGATAGCTCAGATAATCAGATATTCAAAATGAATCATTTGATTAATGAAATCCGTAACATAAGCTATTGTGAAGCAAATACCCTTATAAGGCAAATAAGCGGTATAGTGGATTTCTTCGCTTCTGAAAGTGAGAAAATCGAGTTTGTCACGTCTTATGATTTCAACAGCAATATTGTTTGTGAAGACCGGGTTTCTTATGGCGATTGGCAAACACCCCTGCCGTTGGCGGAAAAAGTATGCCAAACCCACGCTTTGCGATATGGTAATCCTGATATCGTGATAGAGCCAACATGTGGTCTCGGTGCTTTTGTGATTTCTGCAATCAGGCTATTCCCGAATTTATCAGAGATACATGCAATAGAAATTAATCGGCAATACACCAATGAGCTGAAGCTGAAACTATTGACCGATGCCTTAAGCCATTGCTCGGGGAAACACCCGGATATATATATCTATAATGCCGACTTTTTTGAGTTTGACTTCTCTTCAATTCTGCAAAAGTGCAAACTCAATAATTGGAATCTGGCAGTTATCGGCAATCCCCCGTGGGTTACCAACAGTATTCAGGGCAAAAAAGGCTCGGGCAATCTTCCGGTAAAGAGTAACAACTACGGTCTAAAAGGCATTGACGCAATTACAGGCAAAAGTAATTTCGACATCAGTGAAAACATTTCATTGTCGTTATTGAAGTTGTCACATCAGAATAAAGGGGGCCTCTCCTTTCTTTTGAAAAATTCTGTGATTCGCAATATATTGGCAAAGCAACATGCTGAGAATATTCACATCGGAGAGATTGAGCAGCGGCAGATTGATGCTTCAAAAGAGTTTGATGTTTCGGTCGATGCATCCTGTTTTTCGGCTAAATTCAACTGCCCTTCAGCTTATACCTGCACAGTCAGGGATTTTTATACAGATAAAATCCTCAGTGAGTATGGGTGGGACAGAGATTCTTTTGTCTCTGATCTGAAATTATATCGCAGCTTTTCAAGATATGACAATACTTCCTCCTATGTTTGGCGTTCGGGCATTAAGCATGATTGTGCCCCGGTGCTGGAGCTGACATTCTCAGCCGGGCAATTTGTTAACGGCTATGGAGAAACAGTTAAAATTGAGGAAGATTTGATATTTCCGTTGCTCAAAAGCTCGGATATAGGTAAATATCAGGAAGATAATATCAGGAAATATATCCTCGTTCCGCAGCGCAAAGTCGGAGATGATACCTCGTTATTGAAGCAGACCCATCCCTTGGCATATTCTTATCTGACCAAACATGGAGAGGCCTTCAACAGCCGAAAAAGCAGTATTTATAAGAATAAAGACAAATTCAGCATTTTTGGCATAGGCGATTATTCCTTCAAACCTTACAAAATTATTGTTTCCTCACTCTATAAGACAATTAAGTTTATCCTGGTTTCGCCATGTGAGGGGAAGCCGATTATGGTAGATGACACATGTTATCAACTTGATTTTGATAATCTGGAAGAAGCCACATGCATATATGAGGCTCTCGGAAGTGATGAAATTAGATCACTCCTGCAGTCTATTGTTTTCAAAGATGCGAAAAGGGTCGTTACCAAAAGTATATTGATGAGATTGGATTTAGCTCAATTGTGCAGGGATATGGGTATGGCTCGGTTTATGAATAAATCGAGTCGTCAACCATCGCTTTTTAATTAATCGGGCGTTAGAAAAAGTAGTCAGGGGAGGAGGATGGTGTCGATGGCGGTGAGTTCGGTGGGGGTGAAGGTGAGGTTGTTGAGGCAGCCGAGGCTGTCGCGCAGCTGATTTACCGAGCTGCTGCCGATTATCACCGAGGTGACCTTTTCGTCCTTGAGCAGCCAGCTGAGCGACATCTGCGCCAAACTCTGGCCGCGGTCACGGGCCAGGGCGTTGAGGCGCTCAAGTTTGCCGAGCAGCTCGGGAGTGAAACGCTCCGGCTTAAGAAACTTTCCTACCGAGGCGCGCGACCCCTCAGGTATGCCGTTGAGATAGCGGTCGGTGAGTATTCCCTGAGCTAAGGGGGAGAAAGCTGTAAAGCCCACACCGTTTTCAGCCGCCTGATCTATGACTCCGGTTTTCTCCACATCGCGGTCAATCATGTTATAGCGCCCTTGATATATGAGGCAGGGGGTGTCGCGGGCCGCGAGATAGTCATAGGCTTTCTGAGCAGCCTCATAGGGCCATTTTGAGATACCGACATAGAGCGCCTTTCCCTGACGCACAATGTCGACCAATGCCTGCAGGGTCTCCTCAACCGGGGTCTCGGGATCATAGCGGTGGCTGTAGAATATATCCACATATTCGAGATTCATGCGGCGGAGGCTCTGATTGAGCGACGCTATGAGATATTTTCTTGATCCCCAGTTGCCGTAAGGCCCGGGCCACATGTCATGACCCGCCTTGGTGGTGATAACCATCTCGTCGCGGTAGGGCTTGAAAGAGCTTTCCATCACCCTCCCGAATGTTTCCTCGGCCGAGCCGTAAGAGGGGCCGTAGTTGTTGGCGAGGTCAAAGCAGGTGATGCCGTTGTCGAAGGCAAAATGAAGCATCTCGCGGCTGTTGGCAAGCGGGTTGACATCTCCGAAATTGTGCCATAGGCCTAAGGAGAGGCGGGGAAGCAGGAGGCCGCTTTTGCCGCAACGCTGATATTTCATGATGCCGTCATAGCGGCTTTCGCAGGCATGATAGGGAGGGTTGATCATGGTGAAAAAGATTTATGGAAAAAGAGGGATTCCGGGATTAGCTGAGGAGTTTGGCGAGCAGGTGGCCGAGGGTGGAGAGGAAGATTATCGACACCAATACGATGGCAAGCCGCCAGCCCCATTTGATTTTCTTAGGCAGAAATTTTAAAATCAGGATGCCGATAACAATGCTTATGTCGATGATCAGATTTGAAGTCCAGTCGCTCATAATAATCTGTTTTGGAAAGTCATGGAATGCAAAGTTACAATAAAGATTGTAATTAGTTGAACCTCTTGGGGCTTTCTTTTACAAAAATCAGCCGGGAGGCCGTGGCGGCGGGCACACGGTCTCCCGGCGGGGGAGGAGAGGGGGGGAGGGTCAGTCAGCCTCCCCGGCGGGGTCGGCACTGTTGGCGGCGGGGTCGTCGGGGTCGGAGGCGTGGCAGCCGCACTGCGAGCTGTTGGAATTGCAGTTGCAGTTTTTGTCGGAGTTAAGGAAGTGGCACAGAATCGAGGCCACGGTGGTGATGAGGTTCACCAGCTTGATAACAAACTTTTTCATAGCGATTAAGTTGGGTTGGTTAATAATGCGGTGCAAAATTAGCTCACGCGTCGCGGCTTGATAGAGATAATATGCCTCCCGGCGGTTGCGGGTGTCATGAAAAAATGGTATTTTTGCGCATTGTTAAATCACGACTAAAAATTTTTGAACATATGACAAGCATAGGATCGGTGAAAAGTGCCTTCGGCCGGAAGGCTCTATTGCTCGGCTCGGGCGAGCTGGGCAAGGAAGTGGCTATCGAGCTGCAACGCATGGGTGTGGAAGTAGTGGCGTGTGACCGCTATCCCGGCGCGCCCGCAATGCAGGTGGCTCATAGTTTTCATGTTTTCAACATGCTTGACGGCGACGAGCTGCGCCGCATCGTAGAGCTTGAACGCCCCGATCATATCATTCCCGAGGTGGAGGCAATCGCCACTCCCACCCTTGTGGAGCTTGAAAAGGAGGGTTATAACGTCACCCCTACCGCCACCGCCACATTGCTGACCATGAACCGCGAGGGCATACGCCGTCTGGCCGCCGAAAAGCTCGGTCTGGTCACCTCGCCCTATCGTTTCGCCTCCACCCGCGAGGAGTTTGACAAGGCTGTCGAGGAAATCGGTCTCCCCTGTGTGGTCAAGCCGGTTATGAGCTCGTCGGGCCACGGCCAGAGCGTGATTCGCGACGCCTCGGAGATTGATGCCGCATGGCGTGAAGCCCAGGAGGGTGGCCGTGCCGGCGCCGGCAGAGTGATAGTAGAGGGCTTTGTGGACTTTGACTATGAGATAACCTTGCTTACCGTGCGCTCGGTGTCGGGCACCACATTCTGCGAGCCGGTGGGCCACATTCAGGTCAACGGCGACTACCGCCAGTCGTGGCAGCCTCAGGCCATGAGCAAGGAGGCCCGCGAGATGGCCTGCGACTATGCTCGCCGCATCACCGATGCCCTCGGCGGCTACGGCATTTTCGGCGTGGAGCTCTTTGTTAAGGGCAATCAGGTGATATTCAGCGAAGTGTCGCCCCGCCCGCATGACACCGGCATGGTGACTATGGCGTCGCAGGATTTGAGCGAATTTGCTCTCCACGCCCGCGCGTTGCTCGGCCTCCCCGTCCCCGCGATAAGATTTATCGCCCCCTCGGCCTCACATGCCATCGTGGTTGAGGGCAACACCGACACCGTAGAGTTTGCCAACCTCGACAAGGTGCTTGAGGAGGAGGGTGTGCAGATGCGTATATTCGGCAAACCCGAGGTGAAGGGACACCGCCGCATGGCCGTGATACTCGCCACCGGCACCGACGTTGACGACGCCAAGGCCAAAGCCGCCCGCGCCGCCGAAAAGCTCGAGGTAATACTCCATTAACCTAAGTTTTCAGCGCCGAAAGAGGCTAATTTCGTGGAAATTGACTAACTTTGCGCTGCCTACCGCGGAGACTCTCCGCGCCGGCTAATCAAAATAATTGAATATCAATAGAATAACAACCATAACAAAGCATGGCAACAACAGCAGATTTCAAAAATGGAATGTGCCTCGACATTGACGGCACCTATTTCTTTATCGTTGAATTCCTTCATGTGAAACCCGGCAAAGGCCCGGCTTTCGTGCGCACAAAGCTCAAAAACGTCAAGACCGGCCGCGTGATCGACAAAACCTGGAACTCGGGTGTGAAAGTCGACGAAGTTCGCATTGAGCGTCGCCCCTATCAGTATTCCTATAAGGATGAGCTCGGCTATCACTTCCTCCACACCGAGACATGGGAGGAGATCGTGGTGCCCGGCGAGAGCATCGACGGTGTGCAGTTCCTCAAGGAAGGCGACATCTGCGAAGCTATGGTTGAGGCCAAGACCGAAGAGGTGCTCACCTGCGAAATGCCTACCTCTGTAGTGCTCGAGGTGACCTACACCGAGCCCGGCATCAAGGGCGACACCGCTACCAACACCCTCAAGCCCGCCACCGTTGAGACCGGCGCCGAGGTGAGAGTGCCCCTGTTTGTCAACACCGGCGACAAGGTTAAGATCGACACCCGCGACGGCAGCTACGTAGAGCGCGTGAAATAATCTGACATCCCTTCCCCCTCACAAAAGGGTCACGAAACCAAGCCGGCATGATGAGCGGCAGATTCCTCTCCGGAATGTTGCGGCGGTCATGCCGGCCTTTTTTAAACCTAATCTCTGAGGTGATTGTTGGTAAAGAGTGGGGATAGATTGTTGTTTCCTCACGTTTACCAAAATTCAAGTTACTATGACTACAGATCACATCACAGTGCCCCCTATCGAGTTTCACCCCTTTCCGCCATTCATACCCCCCGAAGCCAAACTGCTCATCATGGGCACCTTCCCGCCCAAGAAGGAGCGTTGGTCGATGGAGTTCTACTACCCCAACCGCATCAACGACTTCTGGCGGGTGATGGGCAAGGTGTTTTTCGACAACCCGATGAGGTTTATCGACCCGTCGAAAGGGGAGTTCCACCTCGACGACATACGCAATTTCCTCACCGAGAGAGGTATAGCCTTGAGCGACACCGGCGCCCAGGTGCAAAGGTTGCGCGACAATGCTTCCGACAAGTTTCTCCAGATAGTCAAGCCTGTCAACCTCGACGGGCTGCTTGAGGAGATGCCCCGCTGTCATGTGATAGCCACCACCGGCGAGAAAGCCGCCGCCACCCTTGCCGAGATAACCGGCTCTCAGGCGCCAGCCATGGGCGGGAGCGTCGACATCGAATATAATGTCGGCGGGAAGGCGCCGCGCCGGCTCACCGTGTTCCGTATGCCCTCCACCTCGCGCGCCTATCCCATGAGCCTTGATCGCAAGGCAGAGTTCTATAGCGAGCTCTTTAAATTTGCCAAACTTCTGTAATTAACTCAAGCCAATGACAATTGACCTCATAACTCTTTTTGCCACCGACGCCGCCTCGATATTCGAGTGGGTGGTCAGAAACGCCTCCTATCTGCTGGTGTTTGTGCTGATGGTGGTTGAGAGCAGTTTCATACCCTTTCCGAGCGAGGTGGTGGTGCCCCCCGCGGCCTATCTCTCGGCTCAGAGCGTTCACTCGCTTGTATATAAGGGGAGTGTGCTCACCGTGGCCAACCTCAATGTGGTGGTGATAGTGCTTGTGGCCACTGCCGGCGCTATCGTGGGCGCGCTGATCAACTATTATCTGTCGAGCTGGATAGGGCGACCCCTCGTGTATAAGTTTGCCGATTCGCGCTTCGGCCACGCCTGTCTCATCGACCGCGCCAAGGTGGTCAAGGCCGAGGAATATTTCGACAGCCACGGCGACACCGCCACTTTCCTCGGGCGACTGATACCGGCTGTGCGTCAGCTCATAAGCATTCCCGCCGGCATCGCCAAGATGAATATCGGCAAATTCATTCTCTTCACCGGTCTCGGAGCGGGGGTGTGGAACATAGTGCTCGCCGCCCTCGGCTACTGGCTCGGCAAAACGGTGTCGGTCGACAACCTTTTCCAGACTGTCGAGACCTACAACAGCTATCTCACCTATGTCGGTCTGCTGATCGGACTGGTGTGTGTGGCCGTGATTATCTATAACGCATTTAAACCCAAATCCAAATAATCAATAATCATTTCGATGATTCAGATTTCCCCCTCTTTGCTTTCGGCTGACTTTGCCAATCTCGGCCGCGATGTCGACATGCTTAACCGGTCGGAGGCCGACATGATTCACCTCGATGTGATGGACGGCGTGTTTGTGCCCAACATCTCATTCGGCTTTCCGGTAATCAAATCAATCGCACCCCTGGCCAAGAAGCCGCTCGACGTTCACCTCATGATCGTCGACCCGGGCCGTTATGTCAGCCAGGTGGCCGACTGTGGCGCCGCTATCATGAATGTGCATTATGAAGCGTGTACCCACCTCCACCGCGTCATTCAGCAGATACGCGCCGCCGGCATGAAGGCTGCCGTTACCCTCAATCCCGCCACCCCCGTGGTGCTGCTCGAAGATATTGTCGACGAGGTGGATATGGTGTTGCTCATGTCGGTCAATCCCGGTTTCGGAGGTCAGAAGTTCATCTCCCACACTCTCAGAAAGGTGGAGCAGCTCCGCGACATGATCACCCGCCACGGTTCAAGTGCCCTCATCGAGGTTGACGGCGGAGTGAATCTCGACACCGGGGCCCTGCTCGCCGACGCGGGAGCCGATGTGCTTGTGGCCGGCAACTATGTCTTTTCCTCACCCGATCCTATTGAAACGATAGCCAAGCTGCGCCGATGTGACAACAGATGAGAAATTTTCTCACTGTTGACTGATATTTTTTTTGAAATTCCACCCTCCATTATCAATGGAGAGGTGGAATTAATTTATTATCTTTGCATTTCAATCCCTCTCCGGGGTTTGACACCCCTGTTTTTGCGACACCGATGTGTCGCCGATTTTTTTCTCTCACTTTCTCAAATCATATCTCGATCTGCAATGGAATATCCGAATGATCCCTCATATCAGGCTTTTGAGTCGGAGGCTCTGCCCCGTCCCCGTCATGCGCGGCGCAGGGTTGAGACTCAGGATGTGACTCCCTCACAGGAGCCTGCCCCCCGTCGCCGCGCCGCCGCAGAGCGCCCCGAAAACTCCTCCTCGCGCCCTCCCCGGCCCGAGCAGCCCCTCAGTGAAAGCGCCCCGCGCCGCCAGGAGGCCGCCGAGGCTCCGCGCCGTCAGGCCAAGCCCAAAAAGCAATCCGACACCCCCTCGACAGTGGTTAAGTTTTTCACCGACGGCAGGTTTGCCATGTTTATTGGCGGCTTTCTGCTCGTGGTGGCGGTCTATACCATAGTCAGCCTGATAAGCTTTTTTGCCGTGGGTACCGACGATCAGAGCCTCACCCATTCGCTCGACTTCGAGCAGATGGTGAGCCGCTCGGAGAGCGTAAAGAATGCCGGCGGTCCGCTCGGAGCGCGCCTTGCCGACTGGCTCATCTCAGGCTCGTTTGGTTTGGGAAGCATAGCCCTGGTGGTCTATGTGGCTCTGCTCGGCCTCGCGCTTGTGGGCCTTAAGAAAATCAACTTCCTGTCGCTCACCTTCAAGACGCTCATCACCGTTATCGCCGTGTCGATAGTGCTCGGCATGGTGACCTTCAATTTCGCCACCCCCTTCTATTGGGGCGGCATCCACGGTATGCGCATCAACCAATGGCTCTACACCGTCACCGGAGTGTGGGGCATGTTGGGCGTGAGCGTGGTGATGATGTCGGCACTGGTGTTTCTGTTTCTCAAACAGATTTCCGACAGCTATAAGTTCTGCAAGCGGAGCATCGACAGCTGGCGCGAGAATGTGCGCGAACGCAAGCTGCAGCGCCGCGAATATGCGCGCCGTCAGCGTCAGCAGCGCGATGAGGCTGCCCGAAGCGCCGAGCGCCCCGAGGCTCCCGAGCAAGCTGTTGAAACCGCTGCTGCCGCGGCGGCCACTGTTGCCCCCGCGGCCACTGCCGAGCCCTGTCACCGCGAGCCGCTTCAGCCGCTCGATGAGCCTGTGGCCGATGTGGTTGATGATGAGGTGGTTGATGACACCCCCGCGGGCGTTGCCAATCCCCCGATGATCGACATCGACACCGACGACTGCACCCCTCCCGACGACGACAGCTATATGCCCGAGGCCGAGGAGCCTCATTTTATCAGCGAATCGGCCATAGGCGAGATTGAGGAAGTGCCCACCGCCGAAGGCCCCGAGCTGATCACCACCGTGGCCGGCGAGATCGAGGAGGCTGAGCAGACCGACTCCGAGCTCTATGACCCCACTGCCGAGCTGCGCCGCTATCTCAAGCCGGGCATCGACCTGCTCAACGAACTCCCGATGAAGGAGTGTAGCATAGACGAAGCGGAACAGGAGGAAAACAAGGCCCGCATAACCCGTGTGCTCAACAATTTCGGCATTGACATAATGCGTATTGAGGCCACCGTCGGCCCCACAATCACCCTCTATGAGATTGTGCCTGCCGAGGGTGTAAGAATCAACAAGATACGCAATCTGGAGGATGATATAGCCCTGAGCCTCTCGGCCAAAGGCATCCGTATCATAGCTCCTATGCCGGGTAAAGGAACTATCGGCATCGAGGTGCCCAACAAGGACGCCCAGATAGTGTCGATACGCTCAATTCTCTCCTCCAAAGCCTATCAGGAGTCGAAGGCCGACCTCCCGATGGCCATGGGCGCCACGATCTCAAACGAGGTCTATATCGCCGACCTGACAAGTATGCCCCACCTGCTTGTGGCCGGTACGACAGGAACAGGTAAATCGGTCGGCCTCAACACTATCCTCGCCTCTATACTCTATAAGAAACATCCCGCCGAGGTGAAATTTGTGCTTGTCGACCCCAAGATGGTGGAGTTCTCGCTCTACAGCTGCATTGAGCGACACTATCTCGCCAAGCTCCCCCTCGAAGATGAGGCCATCATCACCGACACCTCAAAGGTGGTGCCGACCCTCAACTCGCTCTGCATAGAGATGGACAACCGTTATAAGCTGCTCAAGTTAGCCAATGTGAGAAATATCAAGGCCTATAACGGTAAATTCATTGGCCGACGCCTCAATCCCGAGAAAGGTCACCGCTATATGCCATATATCGTGGTGGTGATCGACGAGTTCTCCGACTTGCTCATGACCGCCGGCAAGGATGTGGAGGATCCCATTACCCGACTGGCTCAAAAGGCTCGCGCCGTGGGCATCCACCTCATTCTCGCTACACAGCGCCCCTCGGCCAACATTATAACCGGCGTGATACGCGCCAACTTCCCCGGCCGTATAGCCTTTAAGGTGACCCAACAGATGGAGTCGCGCATTATTCTCGACCGCAGCGGCGCCCAGCGGCTCATAGGCCGCGGCGATATGCTTTTCTTGCGCGACGGCGAGTTGGATCGTGTGCAATGTGCCTTCACCGACACCGACGAGGTGGAGCGTATCTGCAACTGGATTGCCGACCAGCCCGGATATGAAGACGCCTACATGCTGCCCGAATATATCCCCGAGGGCGAGTCAGGCTCGGGGTCAGGCTCCGGCCTTGGTGGCGGAGGCAACATGACCGACCGCGACCCCCTGTTTGAAGCCGCCGCCCGCCACATAATCGAGAGCGGTATTGCGTCGACCACCTCGGTGCAGCGCCATTTCCGCATCGGTTTCCCCCGCGCCGGCAACATCATGGACCAGCTCGAAAAAGCAGGCATCGTAGGTCCGACGATGGGCGCCAAGCCGAGAGCTATTCTCATGGATTCGGTCGACCTCGAAAGGTTTCTCGAAGTGTGTGGAGGCAACCTTTGAACCCTCGCCTCCCCACGGTTGTTTTTATGATAGGAAAATAAGATGAATACCCGTTCTGTCAACTATATATTGAAGACTATTGTGGTGGCTCTCACCCTGATTGTCACCTCACTGACCCTCTCGGCCGACAACCCTAAGGAGGCCGAAACCCTCATTGCCTCCATGATGTCGCGGCTCAGAAAGGCGCCCTCGATCGAGGCATCGTTTAGCGTCACCGCCAACGGCTCGACCTCGCAGGCCGCACTTCTTATGTCGGGCAAGAAATTCACCCTCCGCGCCCCCGAGGTGAGCGTGTGGTTTAACGGCAAGGACCAATACACCTACTCTCCTCAGGCAGGCGAGGTAAACATCACCACCCCCTCGCTCGAAGAGTTGGGCGAGATTAATCCCCTGGCGGTGGTCGACAATCTTTCCGGCCGGTTTAAGGCCGTTATGGCCAAGCCGGGCACCAACGGCCAGAAGCGCGTGGAGCTCACCCCGCTCACCAAGGGCGACAACATCCGCAAGGCTATCGTCACCGTCGCCTCCTCGGGCTATCCTTCGGCCATAGTGCTGATGATGGACAATGGTCAGCAGGTTGCCCTGAGCATTCATCAGCTCAAGGAGGGGAAGAAACTTCCCGCCTCGGCCTTTGAGTTCCGCCCCGCCCTCGCTCCCGGTGCCGAAATCATCGACCTGCGCTAAAGGGCGCTAACCCCCCAACAACGAATAATCTCATAACCGAAAATAAAAAACTATAACTATGGAAGCAATCTCAACACGCTGTCTTATAATAGGCTCGGGCCCTGCCGGCTATACCGCCGCCATCTATGCCTCGCGAGCCAATCTCAACCCCATTCTCTATGAGGGCCACCAGCCCGGCGGCCAGCTCACCACCACCACCGAGGTTGAAAACTTCCCCGGCTATCCCAAAGGGGTCACCGGCACTGACCTCATGGAGGATATGCGCGCCCAGGCCGCCCGCTTTGGCGCCGATATACGCCCCGGCCGCATCGAGGAGGTAAACCTCGACGTCTACCCCTATGAGGCTGTGAGCCACGACGGTCAGCTCATCAAGGCCGACACCATCATCATCTCGACCGGCGCCTCGGCCCGCTATCTCGGCCTCCCCGACGAAAAGAAATTCATGGGCATGGGCGTGAGCGCCTGCGCCACCTGCGACGGATTCTTCTACCGCAAGAAGAAAGTGGCCGTGGTCGGCGGCGGCGACACCGCCTGTGAGGAAGCCCTCTATCTCAGCAACATCGCTGCAGAGGTCTATCTGATTGTGCGCCGCGATGTGCTCCGCGCCTCCAAGGTGATGCAGCGCCGTGTGTTTGAGAAAGACAACATCAAGGTGCTCTTCGAAACCAAGCCCGAGGGCCTCTATGGCGACGAATTTCTCGAAGGCGCCAAGCTGGTTGAAAAAGCCGGCACCCCCGACGAACGCCACTACGACCTGCCCCTCGACGGATTTTTCCTCGCCATCGGCCATCAGCCCAACACCAAGCTCGTTGACCGCTGGGTAGAGACCGACGAGGCCGGTTATATCGTGACACAGCTCCCCACCACCGCCACCAACATCCGCGGCGTCTTTGCCGCCGGCGACGTGGCCGACCCCAACTACCGTCAGGCCATCACAGCCGCTGCCAGCGGATGTCGTGCCGCCCTCGACGTGGAGCGCTTCCTGATGGAAAACTCCTGATAAGGAGCACTCCTGACTTGGAGTTCCTGACGAGGAACTCCTGATTCACACCGACATTTTCCTAACCCCAATTCAGCAGGCGCGGCTGAGGTCCCCCCGACCCCTCCCGCGCCCGCTCTCTTCGTGTGCGATGATAGGTTGAGTGAGAAATCCGGATTGATAGTTAGAGGGTTACGCGGCGAAATGATAGACTCTTTTCGCTACAAAAATTAATTGTTACGAGAAAAACCGCTAACTTTGCGGCGAATTTTAATCATATATTATGATGCCGATAGTGCGCCTTTTTGTCATCTTGATCTTGGGAGCGATGGTGGTTGGATGTCACCGCAGCCCCGTAGACAATCAGCTCGAATTTGTTGAGTCGATAATCGAGGAACACCCCGACTCCGCGCTCACCATTCTTGAGGCCATCGACGGCTCCAAGCTCACCGGCGAGACTCAGGCCCTACACGCCCTGCTCCTCTCCCAGGCCTATGACAAAAACTACATCGACCTCACCGACGACTCGCTCATCACCATCGCCACCAACTACTACCTCTCCTCCTCCGACACCCACCACAAAATGCTCGCCTACTACTACCGCGCCGTCATAAATTATTGTGCAGGTAATTATAACTCTGCTCTCTTTGATGCTCTTGAAGCTCACGAGTTGGCTAAGGATATGACTAATCTTGCAAGGATAGAATCTTTGATTGGAAGATTATATTGTAGGTCGAAGAATTATCAAGAGTCAATCAATTGGGAGCAGCTCTCGTTGCTTCATAATAAAATGGCAGGCAACATCAAATGGGTTCCCAACAATTATATTAATCTTGGTAATAATTATGTCATGATGTTTCAGAGCGAAAAGGCGTTGCTTTATGCCGATTCCGCTCAGAATATACTTGGTAAGCCTGATCGGGATATTGACGAATTGCGCTACTATGCATATTTCTTTCTTGATATGAATAGGGAAGCTGATTCGCTTTTCAAAGCGATGGGAGAACCCGAAGAGTTTATACGACATCAGAGAATAATACATGAGGAAGAGGAAAATTCTGAGGCAAGATTAGAATTATCAAAAGAGCTCACTCGAGAACAGAATGAATTTTTCTATGAAGTTCAGACTTCATCACTCCATAAAACCCGCAACGATTATGAGAGTAGCAAGAGACTTCTTTTGCAGACGAAACTTCGTCATGAGCGCCATATCTTTATCGCTTTAATAATTATAGGTGTACTTGTTGTTGGGCTGCTCATTTCACTGATTGGGGTGATAAGGCTAAGAACAAAAACAATGATTTTGAAGTCTGAAAATGATTTCGCTCTCTTGGCTAAGGAATATGAGTCTGTAAAAAAACAACTCCAGTCGCATGAGTCAATTCAAAGGGATTTTTATAATTTGAAGCGAGACTTCTCACTATCCTTCTTGCAAAAATTCTCATGGATCGACCAAATTGGTAATTTATATGCTGATGCCTCGCTCGTGAGTGGTAAAAAAGATACTTCTCTGTATAAGAAAGTTGACGCCCTTATCAAAGAAGCTAAAAGCAATATTTTTATTTCAAATATTGAGGTCGCAATAAAAACAACTAATCCCGATTTTTATGATGAAATTGATAAAATTGGGATGTCTTCCTCTGAACGGATGGTCTTTTATTATTTCCTTGCGGGTATCTCTCCGAGAGTAATCTCTCTGCTCACCGACAAGAATCTTAACTC
>CAYLMR010000044.1:0-21730 GCA_964384885.1 uncultured Bacteroides sp. | reverse complement strand
CGGCCTGTTTGGGATTGGATCCTCGCTCGATGTGGGTAGTGACGTTTTCAAGCACCACAATGGCGTCGTCGACCACCATACCGATCGAAATCGAGAGGGCCGAGAGCGAGATGATGTTGAGCGAATTGCCCGTTATGGCGAGATAGATAAACGAGGCAATGAGCGAGATAGGAATGGTGATGGTGATGATAAGTGTGGCTCTCCAGCGGCCGAGGAAGGCAAACACCACGATCACCACGAAGAGCAGGGCGTAGAGCACCGTCTCGACAAGTGTTGCGATAGTGTTGCGGATATTGTCGGAGGTGTCGACGATTATGCCGAGCTCCACGTCGGCGGGGAGGCGCTTCTGGAGCGAGGGGAGCATCTTGACTACCTTGTTGGAGATTTCAACCGAGTTGGCGCCGCTCTGTTTCTGAATCACGATCATGGCGCCCTTCGAGCCGTTGTTGAAGGTCTGCTGGGCGCGCTCCTCGAGCGAGTCGTCGACGGTGGCCACATCCTCGAGGAACACCGACTTGCCGTTGGCGGTGCCCACCACGATCTTGGCCATCTCGTCAGAGCTGGCAAACTCACCCTGCACACGCAGCGAATAGGTGTCGCTGCCTATGTCGAAGGTACCGCCGGGAATGTTGCGGTTTTCGGCGGCAATGATCTGCGAGATACCTTCGATGGTGAGGCCGTAGGCTTCGAGCTTCACGGGGTCGACATAGATGTGAATCTCACGTTTGGGAGCACCTGAAATCGACACCGAGCCCACGCCCGACACACGGGCAAGGGGATTGGCCACCGCATCGTCGAGAATTTTGTAGAGACCCGGCATACTCTCGGTGGCTTTGACCGACAGAAGCAGAATGGGAATCATGTCGGTGGAGAATTTGAATATCACCGGGTTTTCGGCATTGTCGGGCAGCGAACTCTTGACCATGTCGAGCTTGTCGCGCACGTCGTTGGTCAAAACGTCGATGTCTTTGCCATATTCAAACTCAAGGGTGATGAGCGAGATGTTTTCACGCGATTTCGAGGTGATGTGCTTGAGGTCGTTGACCGAGTTGAGAATGTTCTCGAGGGGACGGGTGACATTCTGCTCTATATCAGAGGCTGAGGCGCCCGCATAGGAGGTCATCACCATGATGGTGTTGGTCTCGATATCGGGATAGAGGTCGATAGGTAGGCGCGACAGCGAATACAGACCGAGAATCATCACTGCCACAAAGCAGAGAATTGTCATCACGGGTCGCTTGACGGCACTGGAATAAAGGCTCATTTTCTATGATATGATGTAGTGAGGTTTATTTTTTGGGGAAAGATTATTTGTCGGAAAGCACTTCAACTTTCGAGCCGTCGATGAGGCGGGTCTGGCCGGTGATGACGATGAGGTCGTTGTCGTTAACGCCCGAGAGAAGCTCGTAGGTGTCGCCGATGCGCTGGCCGAGCTCAACCTTGTTGTAGCTCACTGTCGAGTCGGCGGGATTGAACACATAGACATATCTGTTGGCCGAGCCGCTCTGTTTCACAACGGCGCGGTCTGACACAACGACATGGTTGGAGGTGCCGAAGTTGATATATACTCTGGCAAACATGCCGGGGAGGATGCGGTTGTCGGTGTTGGGGATGGTGACCTCAACGGTGAATGTGCGCGAGGCGGGGTCGATGGTGGGGTGGATGAGATAAACCTTGCCGGGGAAGCGCTCGTCGCCATAAACGTCGAAGCTGAGGCTCACATCCATTCCCTCATGCACCTTGGTAAATTCGCTTTCGGAGATATTGACGATCACCTTGAGGGGCTTGACCTGCTCAACGGTGAGAATGGGGAGGTTGCCGGTCATGTCGCCCGGATCATAGTTGCGGGCGGTCACCACGCCCGAGATGGGTGAGGTGAGGATGGTGTTTTCCCTGAGGTTCTCATACTGGCGGCGGGCGGCGTCGAGCTCTGTGCGGGCATTGTCGACGGCCTGGCGGGTGCCACCACCTATTTCGAGAAGTTTGGCGGCGCGGTTATATTCACGCTCCATGTTTTCGAGTCTCACTCTGAGCTGCTCGATCGAAGCGTCGTCGAGCACCACGAGCACCTCTCCGGCCGACACCTTCGAGCCGACATCCACCTTGATTGACTTGATGCGGTTGGGAGTTGAGGATGAGATGTTGTTGGTCTTGAAAGCCTCGACGGTGGCGGTATATTCACCTGTGCGGGGCACTTCGGCAGTGTGGGCCATGTCGAGCTCCACCACGGGGAGCTGTTCCACCACAACAAGTTGGTCGTTATTTGATTTCGAGCAGCTTCCGAGCATCAGGGCTGTGGAAACTGAGAGAATTGCTAAGGGAGTGATTCGTTGTGACATATCGTGATATGTTGGTCGGTTGTTTTGATTATCGGTTAAAAGGGGGGATTATTTGCTTTCGTTGCCTACGAGATATTCAAGCTCAGAGAAGGCCACGAGATAATTGTAGATGGCCTGCAGACGGGCGAGCTTGGCCTGGGTGAGAGCCAGCTCGGAGTCGCGCAGATCGAGATAGGTGGCGGCTCCGAGGTCGAAGCTCTCGCGGCTTATGCGGTAGGCTTCAGAAGCTTGCTCTACATTGCGGGCGCATGAGCCGATCTGCTTGAGATTGAGCTGAATATTTTTGAGCGAGATGTCGACCTGAGAGGTGAGCGACTGCTCGAGATAGTCGCGCTGCCAGGCTAACTGACGCTGCTGAATCTCTGACTGCTTGACGGCGTTATAGCGCTGGCCGCCCTGAAAGAGGGGCACTGAGAGCGACAATCCTATCTGAGAATAGGGATTCCAGCGGAGGTCTTTGAAGGGGGTGCCGTTGTTCATCGAAGTCCAGTTGTAGTTGAAAGCGAGCGCGAGGGTGGGCACGAAGGCGAGCTTTGCAATCTTGGTGGCCTGTTTGAGCTGCTGAGACTGAATGTCGAGCAGCTTGAGGTCGGTGTTGTTTTCAAGGCCGAGGTTGAGCGAGAGGAGTTTGCCTGACAGAGTGCTTTCGAGATCTTCGAGGCTCACGGGAGTTTTGACCTGAGTGGCGGCGTCGATGCCCATGAGTATGTTGAGCTGCAGGCGAGCCTGACGCACTGCGATGTCGGCCTGGGTGATCTGCGGCTCGATGTTGCGCATGGCCACAGCGGTGCGGAGGGTGTCAAACTCCGAGGCGGTGCCGGTAAGCTCATATCTGAGTTTATACTGGCGGGCGGTATAAGCGGCCATGTCATAGTTCTGGAGAATAACCCTGCGCGAATCTTCGGCAAAAATCAGGGCGTAGTAGGCGGCCTTGACCTGATTTTCAAGAGAGAGGCGCGACTGGCGCGCTTTTTCCACCGATTCGAGTATCTGGGCGTCGGAGAGTTTGAGCGAGGCCCAGAGCTGAGGAGCGATGATGGGGAGTGAGGCTGAGAAGCCTACTGAATATGTGTTGTCGAGACCCACCTTAATGCCTCCGTCGCCTGACGAACGTGAGGGAGCTGCCTCAGCTTCTTCTTCCGAAGGGCTTTCGGAGCTGCCTCCTCCGAGACCGCCCATTCCTGAGAAGTTCATATACATTGTCTGCTTGGCGAGAGTGCGGCCATAGTTGCCGTCAAAACTAATGGAAGGAAGCAGTTTGCCGAGCGTTGATTTCTTGTCATAATCCACGCGGGTGATTTCGATATCCGCGATCTTGATAGTGGGATTTGAATCGAGGGCGATTGCCAGACACTGGTCGAGAGTCAGGGTAAGCGAATCGGTCGGTGCCGTTTGGGCAAAGGTTGCCGACCACGATGCCAAAATAGCGACAGCTGCCGCGGTTACCCTTTTGGTGGTGGTGATAATCATGAAGGTTTAAGTTCTATGAAAACTTTTAAGAAAAGTGTTATTTCAAGGGAATTACCGAGGAGAGTGATGAATTTTGGTTCAAAGTTAGAGATTATAATAGTGAATTATGGGAGAAAATCTATTAAAAAAGCAGAAATTCCGTAGGCAAACGGAATTTCTGCGAAATTATTTCTGTTTTATTCCAATTTCAGCGGTGTGAAATTGGAATATTCAGCTATTTTGTGGCAGTTCAGGCCACTTCAAAACCGGCGCCGCGGAGGGCTTCCTTGATTTCGTTGATGTGGTCGGTGTTGCGGGTTTCAAGCTCGATGTGGAGCTGGCAACCGTTGATCTGGGTGTTGGAGTTGTTGCGCTCGTGGTTAACCGAAAGGATGTTGCCGCCCTTTTCGCCGATGATGTTACAGATTTCGGCGAGCTGACCGGGCTTGTCGGCGGTGGTTACTTCGAGGGTGCAGTCGCGGCCGGCTTTCACCAATCCGCGGGTAACGACACGGTTGAGCGAGGTAACGTCGATGTTGCCGCCCGAAACGAGACAAACAACCTTTTTGCCTTTGACGGGCACTTTGTCGAACAACACGGCAGCCATGGGCACTGCGCCGGCACCTTCCGACACGAGTTTCTGCTTCTCGATGAGGAAGAGAATGGCGGCTGCGATTTCGTCGTCACTCACGGTGACAACCTTGTCGACATATTTCTGAACCATCTCATAGGTGTTGACACCGGGCTCCTTAACGGCGATACCGTCGGCGATTGTCGAAACGCTATCGAGGTGAATGCGCTCGCCTTTCTTGACTGATTCCTCCATCGAGGGAGCACCTTCGGCCTGCACACCGTAGATCTTGATGTCGGGCTTGAGGGTCTTGAGGGTGAAAGCCACGCCAGCAATGAGGCCGCCGCCGCCGATAGGCACAACAACAGCTTCAACATCGGGCATCTCTTCGAGAATTTCAAGGCCGATGGTGCCCTGACCTGCAATCACGAGGGGATCGTCGAAGGGGTGAACGAAGGTGTAGCCATGCTCTTTCTGGAGCTCGATAGCCTTGGCATAGGCATCGTCATATACGCCGGGCACGAGGCAAACCTCTGCGCCGAGAGCCTTGGTGGCTTCAACTTTCGAGATTGGAGCGCCGGCGGGGAGACAGATGAGACTCTTGATGCCGTTGTGAGTAGCGCCGAGAGCCACACCCTGGGCGTGGTTGCCGGCTGAACATGCAATCACACCTTTGGCTTTCTCCTCGGGTGTGAGCTGTGAGATTTTGTAATAAGCGCCACGCAGCTTGAATGAGCCGGTGTGCTGCAGATTTTCGGGTTTGAGATAAACTTCAGCGTCGGTGATATTTTTAACCGGGCCGATGAGACGGGGGTGACGGGCCACGTTGGCGAGCACTTTTGAAGCGTTAAACACTTCGGAGATGTCGAGTTGAGCCATTGCGGGGAATATGAATTTGGTAGTGAATTATTGGACTCTGAGCCGCCGGGCACTCCTCTCGGCTGAGGGTAGAGCGGGGCGGTGGGTTATATCATCGCAAAATTAATCAGAATCTCTCAACGTTGTGCAATTATTACCGTAATTTTTTCACCCTCCCTGCAAAAAAACGCCGAGGCTGCATCACATCGGGGTGACACAGCCTCGGGGAAGTTTCTTTAAAAAAGTAGGGGAGAGGTCAGGCGGGTTGGTCGTCGCTTTCGATTACGCGGCGAATGCCCTGAAAACGGCGTGAATAATATCCGCCGTCGGGATAGGAGTCAACAGTCACACCTTTGCTTGTGGCGGCATGGATAAACTTGATTGAGCCGTTTGAGCGGTCGGCGCTGATTACAATGCCCACATGACCTACGCGGCCATTGCCGTTGCTGCCTCCGAAGAACACCAGATCGCCGGGACGGGCATCATAGATGCTGATGCTTGAGCCTTGCTGAGCCTGAGCGCGTGAGGAGGAGCCTAATGTAAGGCTGAAGTTTTTAAACACATAGCTTGTGAAACCTGAGCAGTCGAAAGCTTTGGGACCTTTGGCGCCTGAGCGGTAGCGGGTGCCGAGAAATTGCTTGGCATAGTCCACGATTTCCATTTCGAGACCTTCGGTGTCGAAATATTCGGGCAGGTCGTCGATGGGAGCGCCGAAGAGTTCGCTGAGCGAAGGCATATATTCGTCGCCCGGCTCAAGTTCAACAGCTGATTCAAATTCACCAACCGGAATGTTGCGCTCGGCCACTGTGCTGTTTGATATAGCGAGCGACGAGACGAGGCAGATGCCGGCAGTTATAATATTTTTCAGAAAATTCACGATAAATTGATTTTTTGCAATCGGCAGCAGGGAGTAGAATAGGGTATCTGTGCCGTTATGATGATAAATTGACACTGCAAAGGTAGGCACAATATTATAGGCGGCCAAGTATGAAATGTGAAAACTGCTAAAAATTTGTAAAAATATTTCTGAAATTTTAACATTCGGCACTTTTTTGCACAACAATTTCGCCCTGTGTGCAACTTTTACAACTATAAAAAGAGGAGGCTATGGCTCAGAAATTTACTAAGCTCACAGCCTCCTCAATCATATTTTCAGACCTTCGGAAAGGTGATTATTTAATGGGATGATACTCCACAAATGCTTCGATAGCCTCATAGCTTGCGAGACCGAGCGAGGCATAGAGATTGGCCGTGGCGCGGTTGCGCTCTTCGGCGCGCTGCCAGAACAGACGGTCGTCGTTGCCGAGGAAGGGAGCGTTTTCCATCTGGCTCTGATGTTTGAGGATTGAGTTGCGTTTGAATCTCAATTCCTCGGGCGAGATGGGCACAGCCATTTCGATGTGGTCGATTTCCCATTCGGCCCATGCGCCGCGATACATCCACACTCTGCAATCCTTCATCCAGGACTCGTCGCGCAGCTCATAGAGAGCGGCGAGCACGGCGTCGGTACATACCTTGTGGGTGCCGTGGGGGTCGGCGAGGTCACCGGCTACGAAAATCTGATGAGGCTTCACATCCTCGATCAGTTTCTTGACAATGTTGACATCTTTTTCGGTGAGGTCACCTTTCTTAATGGCGCCGGTTTCATAGAAGGGGAGGCGGAGGAAATGCACATTCTGAGGCTTCACACCTATATATTGACATGCGATAGAGGCTTCGGCCTGACGGATCATGGTCTTGATTTCGCGAATCTCCTTGAGGTCCATATCGCCGGGATTCTTGCTCTCCACAAAGGCTCTCACCTTCTGAGAGAGGCCGGTGTAGCCCTCGTTGTCAAAGCCAAACATGGGAGCGATTCTATCCATCATGAAGAAGTAGCGCATCATATCCTCATCACCCACGGCGATGTTGCCCGAGGTCTCATAGGCCACATGCACATCATGTTTCTGATCAACGAGACGCTTGAGGGTGCCACCCATCGAGATAACGTCGTCGTCGGGGTGGGGCGAGAACACAATCACGCGCTTGGGATAGGGATTGGCGCGCTCGGGGCGGTAGGTGTCGTCGGCATTGGGTTTGCCGCCTGGCCAGCCGGTGATGGTGTGCTGAAGGTCGTTGAAAATCTTGATATTTACATTATAGGCCGAGCCATAGATGGCGAGGAGTTCGCCGAGGCCGTTGTCGCCATAATCCTTGTCGGTGAGCTTGAGGATAGGTTTGCCGGTGACCTGACAGAGCCATACGATAGCGCGGCGGATAAGCTTGTCGGTCCACTCACATGAGGTTACCATCCAGGGATGTGAGATGCGGGTAAGCGACGAGGCAGCCGAGAGGTCGATCACGAGCTTGGCGTGGGGATGAAGCTGGAGCCATGACGAGGGAACGTTGGAAGAGGGAGCATCCTCGACGCTCTTCTTCACGATTTCGGCGCGGTTGTCGCCCCAGGCCATTGTGAGGACACGTTTCGACGACAGGATGTTGGCGATGCCGAGGGTGAGGGCGGTGTTGGGTGTGGGATTATCCTTATAGTTGCGGGCCTGAGCTTGACGAAGCTCATTGCTGAGCAACACGAGACGGCATACGGTGGTGGCACCCGAGCCCGGCTCATTGAAGGCGAGGCAACCCTGAGGGCCAACTTCGCAGACGGTGAGGTCGAGACCCCCCTCGGAGGCGATGAGCTGCTCATATTCGGTGCAGGCCTGATAGAGATCCTCTTTGGCGATTGAGGTGTCGAAGGTGTGGATATTCTCGGGACGCACATTCACGTGGTCGAGCAGAATTGATTTGAGTCGCGACAGGGTAGAGGCGCCGTTTTCGGCGAGGGGATAAAATTCGCAGAGGTTAAACACCACTACTTTGTCAAAATCCACCTTGCCCTGACGATAGAGTTCGATGAGCTGAGCATATGGAGTGGCGGTGCTCTTGCCCACTCCGAGGGCAATCACGGCTTTGCCTTTCTTTTCGATAGCGCGGTTGATGTAGCGCACCATCTCGGTGGCGAGGAAATGAGAGCCATCGGTGGCTGACTCATAGATCAGGGTGCGGATTTTTTCCTCACGGGTGAGAGCGGCGAGCTCAATTTCAGATTCGGGCGCATAATAGCGGCGGGGTATTTGCTCTAATTTGATTTGAGAGCTGAGATCGGTTTTCATCTGATAATAATATGGTATTAGGCTTTGAGTAATTTATTTGTCTTGAATAATTATTCGGCAACAGGGGTGAGGGAGATGGCAAAGCCGCCTGCGGGAGCCATATAAACGGGCAGTGTGGTAGCGCTTGTCACCTCGGTCTGCTCGATGACATATTTCTCGGGATTGGTGAAACCGTTGGCTTCGGGAGCATCACGGTAGATGGTGGCGAGATATTTCACACCGGGGGTGAGGAAGCTGAAGCTGAGGTTGTAGGTGCGGGCCTGCTCGTCGGTTACACCGCCGACAAACCAGTTCTGAGAGTTTTTGGCGCGACGGGCCACGATGATATATTCGCCAGGCTCGGCGTCGAGATAGCGGCTCTCGCTCCAGTCAACGGCCACATCCTTGATAAACTGGAATGCGTCGGCCTTTTCCATATAGTGCTCGGGGAGGTCGGCAGCCATCTGGAGGGGTGAATACATGGTGACATAGAGGGCCAGCTGATTTGCGGTGGTGGCGCGCTTATGCTCGGTGTTGCCGGGAGCAAATGAGCCGAGGTCGGTGCGGAAAATGCCGGGGGTGAAGTCCATCGGGCCACCTTTGAGACGGGTGAAGGGGAGGATGGTTACATGCTGAGCCGACATGTTCTGATATTCGGTGCCCATGGCGCTCTCGTTGCCGATGAGGTTGGGATAGGTGCGGGCAAGACCGGTGGGACGCACGGCCTCGTGGGCATTGACCATAATGTGGTGGTCGGCGGCTTTCTTAACGGCGTCGAGATAGTGGTTGACCGAGCTCTGCGAATAGTGATTCTGTCCTTTGGGAAGAATATTGCCCACATATCCGCTCTTGACGGCGTTATAGCCATATTGATTCATAAGCTCATAGGCCTTGTCGATGTGGCGCTCGTAGTTGGGTATCGAGCCGGAGGTTTCGTGGTGCATCATCAGCTTGATGCCTTTGGAGTGGGCGTAGTCGTTGAGCTCCTTGATGTCGAAATCGGGATAGGGGGTCACGAAGTCAAACACATAGTCTTTTTCTTTGCCAAACCAGTCTTCCCAGCCCACGTTCCAGCCTTCGATGAGCAGCTGGTCAAAACCGTTTTCGGCTGCGAAGTCGATATAGCGCTTCACATTCTCATTGTTGGCGGCATGACGGCCGTGGGGCTTGGCGGTGGTATAATCAAAAGTGGCGAGGTCGAAATTCTCGGCGTCGGTATAGCTCCATGCACTCTTGCCGGTGATCATCTCCCACCACACGCCCATATACTTCACGGGGGTGATCCAGGAAGTGTCGTCGAGCACCGAGGGGTCGTTGAGGTTGTAGACAAGGTTGCTGGCAAGGATGTCGGTAGCCTCGTCGCCTATCATCACCACGCGCCAGGGGGTAGAATAGGGGAGCGCCACGTGAGCCATTGTGCCGTCGGGCGAGGGGGTGAGCTGACTCTTGAACACGAAGGTGGTGTCGTTGAGGTCGAGGTGCATGGCGGGATAGTTGATGAGCGCGGCCTCATGGATGTTGAGATACATCGTTGAGTCGGCTTTGAGCATCAGAGAGGTCTGCACACCTGTGGGGCTGAAAGAGCTGCTCGACACATTGCCCATCTTTTCGTCACCTTCCTGATGAGCGCGTATCTCGCTCAGCTTCGACTGGGTGTATTCATATTCCTGTGTGTCATAGTCGCCGGGAATCCACCATGCGGTAATGTCGCCCGGCATTGCAAACTGCGACATTTCGTCGGTGATGATGAGAGAATCGCCGTCGCTTGCAGGGAAACTGTATCTGAAACCTATGCCGTCGTCATAAACGCGGAAGGTGATTTCCATCTCCTTGGTTGAAGACCCGTCGTTTTTGGCGAGGGTGTAGGTCACGGTGTTATAAGTATTGTCGATAGAATCGTTTTCGCCCCACACCGGTGCCCATTTCTCACTGAAATATTTAATGGCGGTAGATTTCCTGATAGTGAAACCTTGGGTGAAGTCGCCGTCGTTGAGGGTGAGGACGCCCATTCGGGAGGGAGCGACAGCTTCGCGGCCGTTGAATGTGACCGAATAGACAGGAGCGCCAATAGAATCAACGCCGAAAGTCAGGGCGATTTTGCCATCGGGAGAGGTGATTTCTGTCACGGTGGCCTGATGATCGCATGAGGCCAACACACCGGCGGCAATCAACGCTGGGAGTGCCAGAACGGTCTTTGCGGAAAGGTTCATGAGTATCTGATTCTTAGTAATTGTTGAATTTTAGTTACCACAAAATTAATAATAATTCTCAAAAATCGGGAAGCATAATCGAGGGGAAATTTATTTTAACGGTTTTTAACTTTGTCTTTTCTGTGTTAGTATATTGTATTTCTGTAAATTTGCATTCTGATACGATTACTTTTAAATCTAATATTAAACCATATCCATTTATCATTTTTATGAAAAAACAACTACTCATGATTGGTGGGTGTGCGTTACTGGCCGGCGGGGTCATAGCCGGCGTAGGAGCGGGCACTTTTACCGATCTCATCTTGTTGTCTGATTCAGAAAGCACGTCATCCTCAGCCGTGACGCCGGTTTCTGAAATAGAGCTTTCATTGCCGGCTGCCGGAGGAGAGTATTATAACTCTAACGACAAGAAAGTGCCTACGAGCGGCCAATCGAACTGGACAAAGAAATATGTTCAGCCTGCTACCGAGACAACACCCTCGGTAACTATCCAGCTCCGTGGCGGCAACCTTAATTATGTAACCGACATCCTCACCGAGAAATTTGAAATCTGGGCCAATAATGACAATGGAAGCATTGACGCCATAACCGTGGGTGACGAGCTTTATTATGTAAAGAAAGTAAGCTTTGACATGGTGACCAAATCGGGAACTGTGAATTACACCGACGGAACAACCACATGGACCGCTACCGCTGACGGTACCCATGTGGAATGGGAGGCTGAGAGTGTGACAGACCTTTTCCCGGTTCTCACAATCTCGGGCGGAGGCAGCTGCTATCTTGAAAACTTCAAGGTGGTGATTGATAAGAAGGCTTCCGAGCTCGCCTATCATCTTCCTGCCGAGGGGGGCATTTATTACAAAAACAATGCAGTGTTTACCGGTGAGAACTGGTGTCACAAATATGTGCAGCCGGCCACAGATAGCTATCCCGCTCTGACTATAGACTTCAAGGCTGGCAATATGTATCGCAGCAACGATAACGCCACCGTGAAGTTTGATGTCGCTGCCAACAACGACAACGGTACCATCAAGTCAATCACCGTTGACAGCGATGACTATTATGTGAAAAGCGTCAGCTTTGACATGGTCAGCAATGCAGGCAGCGTGACTTATAGCTACGGATCAAATTCATATACATCTTCGGCAGATGGTACTCATGTGGAGTGGACTGCCGCAAGTGAAACTGAAGTTATGCCAGAACTTGTTATTTCAGGTTCAGGTGCATCTACACCGAGATGCTGGCTCGAAAACTTCACCGTAATTGTTGCCAGACGTATGGTTGACCCTAACGATCCCGAACTTGTGGCCGGCGAAGGTGAGGAGCTGATGGAATTTGACTTCAACGACTGGAATGTGTTGAAAGAAAATGTGGCTTCTTCAAGCTGGGGCTCGAAAGCTGTTTCCAACACCAACAAGATTTCGATTGTAGCCGCCGTCAACAATCTTCAGAAACCCGCTGCAGGTAATTATCTTTCCCTTGCAGGCGGACTGACCAAAACCTCAGAATTTCAGATTCTGCCCGAAGACTGGCATAATTATTATGTGTCAGGTTTCAGCTTCGTGATGAAAACCGACGCTTCGGGCTCAGCTCTCAACATCCGTTCGGGCAACTACAGCAAGACCTCTACCTCAAGTTATGTGAGATATACCCGTCAGGATATTCCCGAATCAGAAATCAACGCAGCCTTTGTGGCCTCAGGTGCCAACGTGGGTATCGATCTCCGGGAAATCAAGGTGCTGGTTAAGAAACGTGAGAACCCTGTTCCTCAGACCACCGACGTGATGGTATACGACGGATCAGCCGACTATAACATTCCCTACCGTATTCCCTCGATCGCCACCGTGGCCGGAGGTGACAACAAGGGCCGTCTGCTCGCTGTAGCCGACTATCGCCACAGCGGTCAGGATATTGGTGTGGGCACAGGTCTTGTGGACCTTCACCTGAGCTATTCAGATGATGGCGGCCTGACATGGTCACAGCCCAAGACACTCAGAGATGCCGACGGCAACGAGGTGACCAAGGGCACCGGTGACAAGAGCGCCGTGGATTGCGGATTCGGTGATCCCGCTATCGTGGCCGACCGCGAGAGCGGCGAGGTGCTGCTTATAGCCTGCGCAGGTTATCCCGGCTTTACCGGCAGCACCCTCGACAATCCTCAGAACATCGTGAGCTGGACCTCGAAGGATGGCGGCGAAACATGGAGCAACTACACCAATATCTCTTCCATATTGCGCGACAATTTCATCGAGAGCGGCAGCTATGCTCCCTTCACCGGCATGTTTATCGGCTCGGGCCGCATAATGCAGAGCTCGCGCATAAAGGTGGGCGATTACTACCGACTCTATGCAGCCCTGTCGGGTCGCAACACCTCGGGCAACAACTCCAACTGGGTGATCTATTCGGATGACTTCGGCAAGTCATGGAATCTTCTCGGCGATCCCTCCGTGCCTGTCGTGGCCTCAAACGGCGACGAGCCCAAGGTTGAGGAACTTCCCGACGGAGCCGTGATATTCAGCGGCCGTGTGTCGGGTGGACGTAACTTCAACCTCTTCCATTACACTGACGTGGCTAACGGCAAAGGTGACTGGAGCGGAGTGCGTTATACAAAGATTCTCGACTTCAATCTCAATGCCTGCAACGGCGATATTCTTATCCTCCCGGCCAAAAACAATGCCGACGGTAAGATTACCACTATCGTGCTCCACTCCATGCCTCTTGGCAATAATGCCCGCAAGAATGTAGGTGTGCTCTGGAAAACTCTCGACACAACCGAAGAGCTCACTACCATTGACGGCTTTGCCTCAGACTGGGACGGCTATATGACCATTTCCTATACCGGTTCGGCCTATTCGTCGATGTCGGTTAGGGAGGATGGTGATATCGCATTCCTTTATGAAGAAGAAACCTATGGGCGCCAATTCTCAATCGTTTATCTCACCCTCACTCTCGATCAGATAACCAAAGGTGCTTATTCAAAGGTTGAGGAGGGTGATGAGGTGGCCGACAGCTCAAAGCCGGTGCTTACCGAAGAGATGCTCGCTTATTTCATTGAGAACTCGGGTATCACCAACGACGTTCTTCTCGACAAGATTACCGGCGCGCGCGATGAGCTTCTTGCCAATCCCACCTATGAGGGTTATGCCGCTTTCCTCAAGATGCTCCAGACCCTCTCGGAACTCAATGAGCTCGGCGGCAACTATGTCGGCGCAATGGCTCCTCAGTCGTTTGAGGCTTATATGAATGCACTGACAGCTTATGAGGCTGATCCCTCGGAGGAAAATGCCAAGCACCTCGAGAACTGCAGGACCTATGCACACACATTGATTTTGAAAAACGATGTGGCCTACAGATTCAACAACCGCAATAATCCCGGTGAATTCATGGCTGTTGCCGACGATAACACTCTTGTCAGCACCGACGACGCAACAGGCGACAATTCCCTGTTCCATCTCCGCGCGGCTTCGGCTGAAAATCTCTATAAGCTTCACCACAATGCCAGCGATAAGTATGTAGAAGTTCAGGCCAACATCAATACTCCTCACAATTTGGTGGATGCCGACGGTGAAGTGGCTGAGGTTGCCCTCAATCCCATCGAAGGAACTAACTACTTCAATATCGTTGTCAACAATTCCAAGAATGAAGAATATCCCGCGCTCCACTTGGACGCCAACAAGAATGTTGTGATCTGGAAGACCCCCCACCAGGGCTCTCACTGGATTATTTATCCCGCTAATCCCGAAGATGCTGAGTCTGAAAGCTATCTTTCAGCTGAGGAGCTTAAGGATATGAGCCTCGTAGAGCAGGGTGCTGACGGCTCATTCACCACTCACAGCGACGCCATCGTCAAGGCAGCTGACTCTGACATTATCGCCATCGAAAAGGGCGAGACCGCCGGCTCATATATCGTGAAGCCTCTTGCCGTGGGCAGCTCGGAGGTTACTGTAACTCTCGGCCCCGAGGTGAGGAAGTTTAACGTTGAGGTCGCAGCCAAGCCTGAGATTTCGTTTACCGTAACTCCCGCCGTGATCGAAGACCTTATCGTGGGTTACACCGCTACTCTCGAGGTAGAGATTGCTGAGGGGGTTGAAAATGCTAAGGCAACCTTTGCTTCGGCCGACGAAGCTATCGCCACCGTTGATGAAAACGGTGTTGTTACCGGCATAGCTCCCGGTGAAACTCAGATAACCGTAACTGTTGAAGATGTTGAGCAGGTAGTGGCCGTTAAGGTACGCGCTCCCGAATTTGCCTTTGAGGTAACTCCCGAAGCTGTTGCCGTGGGCACCGGTCTTACCGCCGCACTCGAAGTCAATATCACCACAGATGAGTTTGTGGAGGGCACCGAGCACACCTTTATCTATAGCTCAGCCGACGAAGCTATCGCTACCGTAAGCACCGAAGGTGTTGTAACCGGTGTGGCCAAGGGCGAGACTGTAGTGATAGTGGCTTGCGAAGGTGTTGAGGTCAAGGTGCCTGTCACCGTGTCGAAGATAGCCGAGGGCCTTTCTCTCTCGCTCACCGACATCTACTCCACCCGCGGCTCTATTCACACCCTCACCGCCACCCTGATCGGTAATCCCGATGTTCAGGAAGTGGAATTTGAGAGCAACGATCCCTCGGTGGCACGCGTTGATAAGGTTGATAATCTCACTGCTACAGTAAACTCGGTCAATTATGGCGAGACCACTGTTGACGTGCGCACACTCGACGGAAGCATGATTACCGTGTCATGTAAGGTAAGAGTGGCCGACATTACCGGCATCGAGGAAATCTCTATCGACGGTGAGAAAGCCCGCTGCTACACACTTTCGGGCATTGAGGTTAAAGGCAACCTCAACCAGCTCCCCGCCGGAATCTACATACTCAAGACTTCCAAAACTTCACTGAAATTTAACTGGAAGAAGTAAATCCTTCTAACCACTAAAGCAAGCGACCCGCAGGCTCATTGAGGCTGCGGGTCGTTTAGTTTGGGAGGGGAGCGTCAGGCGAGATGGTCGCGGCGCAACAGGGCGGTGACGTCGGCGTCTTTACCGCGGAAGTTGCGGTAGAGTATGTCGGGAGCAACGGTGTCGCCTTTTTCCAGAATCTCGCGGCGGAATCGCTTGGCCATTTCAAGATCGAGAGGACCGTTTTCGCCATCGGGCGCAACAGCTTCGTGAGCGTCGGCGGCAAGCACTTCGGCCCATTTATAGGAGTAATAACCGGCTGAATAGCCTCCGGCAAAGATGTGGCTGAACTGAGGCGATACACAGCATCCCTCAGGTTCTTCATCGAAGATTCTTACGCTCTCGCCCGCCTTGCGCTCGAAAGCGATAGGGTCGGCGGCGGCTGAGTCACACTCTTCGGGGGTGCGGAGGGTGTGCCATGCCATATCCACGAGACCGAAGTTAAGCTGGCGCAAACACTGATAGGCCGCTCCAAAAGTCGATGAGGCGATTATGGCGTTGCGCAACTCTTCAGGCAGAGGCTCGCCGGTGAGGTAATGGCGGGCGCAGAGATCGAGGAACTCCTTATCGGTCAGGAAAGACTCATTGAATTGAGAGGGGAGTTCCACAAAGTCGCGTTTCACATTGGTGCCCGAAAGCGAGGCGTAGTGGCATTTGCTCAGCAAGGAGTGGAGCGCGTGACCAAATTCGTGCATCAGTGTCTCAACTTCGCGCGGTGTGAGAAGTGAGGGCTTGTCGGCGGTCGGCTTGGTGAAGTTCATCACGATATTGACATGGGGGCGCTCGTTAATGCCATCCTCAGTGACTCTCTGCTCTCTGAACTCGGTCATCCATGCCCCGGCCCGTTTGGTGTCGCGGGGGAAGAAGTCGGTATAGAGCAATCCGAGATATGAGCCGTCGGCGTCGCTGACCTCCCAGACTTTCACATCGGGATGATAGATGTCGATGTCGGTGCGCGGCTTGATATCTATGCCATAGAATTTGTTGGCGAGCTTAAACACGGCGTCGATAACGCGGTCGAGTGGGAAGTAAGGGCGCAGTTCCTCCTCGTTGAGAGCATAGCGCTGCTGCTTGAGCTTATTGGCGTGATAGCTGTAGCTCCACGGAGTGATCTTTTCGCCGGCATTGCTTTCGAGCTCGGCAATTTCCTTGTCGAGAGCCTCGCGATAAGCGTCGCGGAGTCTGTATAAAAGGTCATAGACGTTAGCGGGATTATGAGCCATTTTGAGCTCCTGACTGTAGGTGGCAAAGTCGGGATAACCGAGAAGTTGAGCCATCTCCATTCTCAGCCGGGCCATGCGGGAAATGACGGGGAGATTATTGCGCTCGCCGTGGGTGTTGCGGCGCGAATATTCAAGGTAATAGCGTTTTCTGAGGTCGTCGTTGTCGGCCCACTTCATCACGGTCATGTAGGTGGGCTGGTCGAAACCGAATATCAGTTTGCCCTTTTTACCCTGCTCTTCAGCTTTCTTGCGGGCTTCGGCGAGAACATCCTCCGGAATGCCGCTCACTTCATCTTCGCTTGCTTCAAGACTCATGGCGTTGATTTCGTTGAGCACATTGTGTGAGAAGGTGGTGGAGAGTCGGCTGAGCTCCTCGCTTATCTCACGGAGCTTATTTTTATCATCCTCGCCGAGCAATGCTCCCTGACGCTTATAGGAGAGGTAGCGATTCTCGAGCAGGCGGAATTGCTCTGTGTCTTTGGCCGGTATGCCTGTCGAGAGGGCGTTGTCATAGATGGTTTTGATTCTCTCCCACAGCTTGGGGTTGAGCAGCTGATGAAGCGATAAGGCCGTGAGCTTGGGCATGAAGATGTTTTGCAGCTCCATCATCTTGGGTGTGGCCATCGAACTGCTGAGGGGGAAGAAGGCACTGAGTACGCGCTCGAGCGACTTCGACGTATTGTTGAGCGCTTCGAGAGTGTTTTCAAATGTGGGAGGCTCGGGATTGTCGGCAATTCTGTCGATGTCGGCATAGGCTTCCTTGAGCGCGGGCTCAAAGGCCTGCTCATAATCCTCTTCACTGATGAGGCTGAAGGGAATGGTCTGATCGGGAGTGGTATATGGTTTTAGAAAAATATTTGTCATCTAGGGTAGGTTGGGTTATTACTGTCTTGAAAATGATCTTGAGATTGCGGTGTCGATCGTTATGTCGAGCATCAGAGGATCGACTCCCGCGCGTTGGGTAAGGGTTTCGCGGTCGGAGGCCATTTCGCTCTCAAAACGCTCTGTGTCCATTCCCATGACTGAGATGGCCCGGCTATAGAGTTCGGCTGCCGAGTCATAGCGCTTGTCAACCATGTCGAGATGGCCGAGGTTTAGCAGGTCGCCGGCGGTAAAGTCGCTGCCGCGCGACTTGATGGCGTTATATGAGTTGCGCGATTTGTCATATTTACCCGTCATGAAGAAACACCAGGCCATGGCGCGGCTCACCTTGTCGTCGGGGCTCAGGAAGTCAAGCTTATAATATAAGGTGAGGGCTTCGTCATAGCGTTTGAGTTTGAGCAGGGTGTTGGCTTTTGCGCGGAGAATGGTGAGGTCATCGGGCTGCATGGTGGTGAGCCGGTCCCAGTAGTTGAGGGCTTCGGCTTCCTGACCCATGTTGACAAGCAGGCGGGCAATTTTTTTGAGAGTCCAGACGCTGTCGCTCTTTATGAGTTCGGCGAGGCGATAGTTTTCGAGCGCCTCTTCAGGACGGCCAAGCTTTTCGAGCGAGAAGCCTATCTTCTGATATATCTCGGCGGTGGGCACGGCGATGTTGGTGATATGCTTGAACAATGCCAGCGCGGGCTCATAGAGCTTGCGGCGGAAATAGAATTCTGCGGGCACGCTGAGATTGTCGGCGTCGTTCATCTCCACGCCCAGCAGGGGGGTGGAGAGGGGATTGAGAGGCACCGCAAAGGGGTCGCGAAACTCTCCCTTGCGCCTGAACAACTTGAAGAATCTGTAGAGATCCTGCACATAAAGTCTTGCGGCAGTGGCGCGTCGCTCGGCTTCGGGGTTGAGAGTGGTGTCGGTTTCCTTGCGCATAGCCTCAGCCTGAGCCGAAAGCTGGTTGAGCATCATGTCATAGCGCGAGCCACCCATTGATTTGGCCAAAAGAATCAGTGAGAATTTATCGCCGTTGCAAAGCAGGGGAGCGGTGGTGAGCATTCCGCCGAGTTTTTGGCCCATGACGGTCTGAGCAACGCTGTGCTCTTTGTGAAACGCCATAAACCAGTTGCTGATCTCGTTGAAGAAGCTGAAGCTTTTGAGTGGGGCGAAGGTCGACATCATCACGTCGGCGCCATCCATCTGCAGGTCGGAAAATTCTTTGAGCTTCTTGGCGATGGGGGTGTTGGCAAACATATCCTCCCATTCGGGGTTGGCGTCGAGGGCTTCCTGGAGCGATTCGGGGTCGTTGGGGTCGATGTTGATGTCAGAGGTCATTTCGCGTAGCTTGCGGTTGATTTCCGGACGCATTTTCATCAGCTCGGGAATCACCTCATTGTTCATCACGGCGCTGATGCGCTCGGTATCGGCGCTTTTGATAATCTGCATGAAGGTCATTCTGACATCGTCGCCGCAACCGGGCAGCTCGGCCAGTGAGTCGAGCCGGCTCTGCAGACGATGTGACAGCACCGGAGTGCCGGCGTCGCTGCGGCCGTTGCCTGCAGCCGCTCCGGGGCGTATCATCAGGGCTATGAGCAGGGCCACCATCACTTCGGCGCCAAACTCCTCAAGGGCCGTCGCCTCATAGATGTCGGCAAGCATGAGCAGGCGCACCTCGCTGAAAAATTCTAGCGAGCCAAGCAGTATGGCCGATACCAGAAGACGTCTCACATGATAGGGGAGCGGAGAAATGTCAAAGCTGCCCCCTATGGCTTGGGTGATGGCGCGCTGTTCGTCGGTTGAGAAACTTCCGTTTACCCATATTCTTCTGAAAAGACGCTGCTCCTGGGTTTCAAGCGTCTGAGCCGACTCGCCGCTTTCCATCGCGGCGCGATAGGTCGCAATCAGTTTGTCGACTGTTTCCTCTTTGTGGGTCAGCTCATAGCGGAGGGTTGAGAAATAGAGCGAGGGATAGTCGGGCAGAAGCATTGATCTTCTCAGCGATTCGGTCAGGGAGATGGCTTTACTGCACATATCGGCATAGAGGGCATCTCTCTCCGGGTCGACGGCGTTGAGCAGGGCAAATTTCTGCATCATGCCATAGTCGTTGCGGAGCTGCTCTATGCGTTGTTTCACGCTGTAGGGCGCGCGGGCTAAGGCGGCGAGCGAGTCTATCTCGTCGATGGCACGCGACAGACGGTGATCGCCCAGCGACTTGGCCACTGAGGCTACCCGCCTTTCTATATCTTGGTGGTTCATATCGGTTTGGTGTTCTATAGGGTGCGTTGTCGTTGTGACACGTAACAGTTATATAAACAACAAAAACCGTGCCAAGGCCGTTAATTATTTGTTAATTGAATACCCTGTTTTAGCCAAAATATCTATCTTTGTGCTAAAGTTATGTTTTTCTTCAATTTTTCTTCATGAAACGACTCGTTGTTCTCTCCCTATATTTCTTTCTTCTCTGTTTTTCGGTAGCTCTCCGGGCGGCCGGATATTCGGTTGACAATGTGCCTAACGTGCATGTGGCCGACCGGACCCGTTATGTCACCAATCCCGACGGCGTTCTGACAGCCTCTCAGCAGGCGGCTCTCGATCAGGCTCTCTCCGAAATTTGGCGAGATACCTCAGCCGAGGTGGTTGTTGTGGCTGTTGATGATATAGATTCTGATGACCCCGACCTGTTTGCTACCAAGCTTTTTGAGAAATGGGGCATAGGCAAGGCGGACAACGACAATGGACTGTTGATTCTTCTCGTAAGGAATCAGCATAAGATTGTGATGCGCACCGGTCAGGGCATGGAGGGTGTGCTTCCCGATGTGATATGCGGGCGCCTTATCCGTCAGCAGGCCATACCTTATTTTAAGAATGAGGATTATGGCGGAGGTCTTGAGGCTCTTGTGGCTGAAACTTCCCGCATTGTTACCGATCCCAGTTATGCCGATGAGCTGAAATCTCGCTATGCCAATGATTCCCGCCATTCCTCCGATGATGACGAGGATTTCTTCGGGTGGTATCTTTCGGCTTCTATAACCGTCGGCGTGATTTGCTTTCTCATTGCTCTGATAGCGATTGTGGCTACCCGCCGCCAGCTTGAATATAAGCGTGTGCATACCCTCACCATGCTTCGCTACCTCTTTGTGTTTCTCACAGTGCTTTTCATGGCTATGCCCCTTGTGGCTATGCTTACCGTTACCATTGCCATCCATAGGATACGTAATCATAAGCGTCTGTGTCCCAACTGCTCAACTCCGATGAAAAAGCTCGATGAGGCTACCGACAATCTCTATCTCACCCCCGCCCAGGATGTGGAGGAGCAGATCAAGTCGGTTGACTATGACGTGTGGCAATGCCCCAATTGTAATGAGCTTGACATTATTCCCTTTGAAAATCCCAATTCCACCTACACCCGTTGCCCGAGATGCGGGGCTAAGGCTTGCACCCTTACCTCCGACAGGGTGGTCACCCGGCCCACTACCCGCTCAAAAGGCGTGGGTGAGAAAACTTACACTTGCCTCAATTGCCGCAACACCACCACCAAGAGATATTCCATTGAGGCTCTCGCTTCGGCTGCTCCTATTGTGATCGGAGGCCTTGGCGGATTTGGCGGCTCGGGCGGCGGAATCAGCGGAGGCTCGTTTGGCGGTGGCGGCACTATGGGCGGCGGCGCTTCCGGCAGCTGGTAATCTCACCATTATATAAACCTGCAATATTATGACAGAATTTCTATATTCCTATCATCTCCTCGGCCTTGTTATTGGCCTTGCCACATTTCTTATCATCGGTTTGTTTCATCCCGTAGTTATCAAATGCCACTATTATTTTGGCACCTCATGCTGGTGGTGGTTTTTGATTCTCGGCATAATTGGTCTTGTGGCGTCGGTATTGGTTAGCGACGTGTTTTTCTCCTCGCTGTTGGGTGTATTCTCCTTTTCATCCTTTTGGACCATCAAAGAAATTTTCGATCAGCAGAAGCGTGTCGACAAAGGCTGGTTCCCCGCCAACCCTTCGCGAAAGAAATAACTCCCTTCTCCTCAAAATCGCCAAAAAATCGCCTCAATCTCAAAAAACTCGCCTATTGGCCCTATAAGCCCTATAGGCCTTATAAGGCTTATACTCAGCCTTTAGGCTGCCTT
>CAYLMR010000043.1:0-23213 GCA_964384885.1 uncultured Bacteroides sp. | reverse complement strand
GAGCGCAGGAACACGGGGAGGGTAGCCACAAGGGTCTTACCTTCACCGGTAGCCATCTCGGCGATTTTGCCCTGATGGAGCACCACGCCGCCAATTAGCTGCACCTCATAGTGGGTCATGTCCCAGGTAAGGTCGTTTCCGCCGGCAATCCAGTGATTCTTATAGATAGCCTTGTCGCCTTCGATGGTCACGAAATCCTTGCCTTTGGCTGCGAGGTCACGGTCGAGCTGAGTAGCGGTAACGGTGATGGTGGGATTTTTTGAGAATCGTGCGGCTGTTTCTCTTAGGGCTGCAAAAACAGTGGGCAGATGATAGTTAAGTTTATCCTCTATGATGTCGAGAATTTCTTTCTCGCGATGGTCTATTTCGTCCCAGAGGGGCTGACGCTTGTCAAAGGGTAGTTCTTCAACTTCAACTTTGGTTTTGGCGATGATCTCTTCGTTTTCGGCAATAGCGTTCTTGATGTCGGTACGCACATCGGTGATGGTTTGCCTGAGCTCATCGTTTGACAATTTCTCCATGTCGGGGCCTAAGGCCTTGATTTTTTCGACAATGGGTCTGATTTCCTTGAGGTCACGGGTTGATTTGTTCCCGAAAATCTTACTGAGGAATGAATTAAATGACATTTATGTTAAGTTGATTTGGTTTTTAATTGGAAAGTAAAAATAAGTGTGAAAGCGGATATTTAATCCGCAAATATTGGCATATCAGAATCTTACAGCCGGCTCAGAGGCGCTGTTGGGCGACCGTATGCGGAGCAGGCGGGCTATGGTGGGAGAAATTCTGCGTGCATCAACAGGCTCGGTGACGCGGGTAGGGGTCACACCGGGCCCCATGATGAAAAGCATCGAGGGAGTGTGGCTGTCACGCGACAGATAGTTTCCTCCGCCACCGAGATCGTCAACGGCTTCCCAACCCGGATTGATTGAGATTATCACATCGCCCGAATGTTCGGGAGAGGTGTTGCGTCTCAATGCGTTGGGGTTTGAGCCTACACGGGCGGCAAGGACATCGTCGATGGTATAGGCGTGACTCACGCCGCTCATGCGGTTGAGGAACTGGGCAGCCTCTTCGCGCACTGTCGAAGCATCGAGTTTTTGCTCCTTTATGAGATTATGGTTGAGATAGAAATTGCGGTCATGATATCCCGACACCCATTCGCCATTACCGTGAATGGCCATGAGATACATGTTGAGAAGGCTCTTGGCCTTGCGGGCAGAGAATTGGCCGGTGGGCACCTTCCAGCGCTCATCATCAGCCTTTGAGGATGTGCGTGCAGGGATGCCCGCGAGAAATACGAGGGTAGAGCCGTTGCCTTTGCGCCCTTCCACAGCCTTGAGCAGTTTTTCAAGATCGCGGTCAAGCCTCAGATAAGAGTCCATTGTCTCCACGCGCTGATCGGCATAGAGAGAGTAGGGGTAGGGAGCCACACTGTAGGCCACCGAGAGCATATCCACGCCGGGATGCTGGCCAAGCATCTGATAATGAATCAGCTCGGCTGCAAGATCGGTAACCTCGGTATTGGCCGAAGGTGAGGCTTTAAACTTGTGGTAACGGTCGGGGTCTCCCTGAGTGAACTGATAGCGGAAGGGAGCCGGTATGCGGGTAGAGGGTATGTCGGGATAGGCCGACATTGTCGGGAGCAGGGGTCGCCACTGCATCGTGTCGAGGCGGGCGCTCAGCCTGTTGTTGTAGTTTCTCAGCGAAATGGTCTGAGGCACATCGCCATAGAATGTGGTTGATGCCCACTGACCGTTGATGTCGTCAATCCAGTAGCCTCCGTTTGAGGCATGTCCCGCCATTATGATTGCCTGCTGAGGATCGGCGGCAATGGCATAGGAATGGGTTGCGCCCGAGCCGTCGATTTTGATTTCATCGGCCAGGGTGCTGACAAGAAGCTTGCGGGGGGAGAGGGTAGAGGTAGTGAAGTTGCCTAATTCGAGACTGTCGGTAAGGGTTTCTCTTGAGGCGTTTCGCCACACCTCATAGGTCTTTGCCGCGGGAACACCGTTGACTATTGGAGCAGAACCGGTGTAGAGCAGGGCAGTTGCGGCCTGGGCGTCAAGAAATGTGCCATAATCGAGTTGCTCGATAATAGCACTGTTTTCAAGCAGTTTGCGGAAGCCGCCGTTGCCGAATTTATCGGCTAAGAGGTTGAGATAGTTTTCGTCAAGACCCTCAACCACAATGCCTACAACGAGCGTGGGGCGCTCGGCCGCTCCCGACATTGGGGCGGCGTGGGCGCCAAGCATGGCCATTGAGGCCACTAACGCGCATAGTAGTTTACTCGATATTGATTTTTCCCTCTGCGGGATTTGGGCTGACATTTATAAACAATCAAATATGTTATAGATCGCATGACATCGACAAGAAGCAATGGCACAAAGGCCGGATTGGGCTTCTGAATGGATAAGATCCATACCGTTGCCATGCAAATTAAGGCCACAAAGTTAGCAATTTGATAACATATTACCAAACGGTTTGTTTTTTTTGTCCAGATAAAAATCGGAACAATCAAACATAAGGGGTTGAGCCACAGCAGCAACCAGTTGGGTGACGCCGGTTCGTGAACAGAGAAGAACACCAAAAAGGTTATCAGCGATCCGGCAAGTCCATAGATTAAATATATTATGGTGTCGAACCATTTGGAGATTCTGCATCCGAGAACATCGAAAACCGATATAGCCAGAGTGAACACAGCCAGCAGAATGCTGACAAACAGCGGACTGAGCCACCAGGGGGTGTCGGGCAGACGGGTGGCCTGAGGATTGCCGGGGAGTAACTCAACAGTGTTTTTTACCAGCGGTTGACCGTTGATCTTCGCAAGGCTCACCATATCCATCAGCGCGAGGGGAGCAAACGACATTTCGCGTATCGAAATCGGAGCGTCAAGATCAGAGCCGAGAGCGAGGTCGATGCCAAACTGATACCACGGATAGCCTTTGTGATAAACCTGCATATTGCCGCGGAAAGTGGCATTTTCAATCAGCTCGGCCTGAGGAGCGGAGAGAGAAATTGTGTCGCCGATGGCTCGCTCGATGATTTCAAGCGGCCTTGTGGCGCAATTGTCGCGGATGTAGTTATAGCGGTAAACGCGATTCTCAGGCTTGAAATTCTCGCTGACAAACATCGCAACCTTTTCGGCCTGCTCTTCGGTGAGGTTAAGATCCTGCTCCACAACCCATCTCTGCTCTATCTGATAGGGATAGATAAACCGGTTGAAGTCGGCAATGCCGAGCATATAGTCGGTTTCGCCCTTCACAAACCGGTAGACAAAGCCGGGGGAGTCGAAGTCAAACACGCCCCAGTTGGCCACGAGGTCGATGGCAGTGGAGTCGGGATTGAGGGCCCTGAGGCGCAGGGCGCTGTGACCTTCGAGCTGATAGATCTCCTTGCCGGGACCGCAGGTCAGCAGGCTCACTTTCCAATCGGTGGGCTTGCTGTTTTTGAGCGAGTCGGTTTCAGCCGTCTGAGCCGACAGGCCGAGAACCACTGATAGCAGAATTATTGCCGCGGCAAAATATTTCATTTAATTGTAGATAGCTTTTAGATAGTTATTTTTCTCTGGCAAGGATGAGCGCCGAGCAAGGAGCCACGGTCATCATTCCGCCGCGTGAGGTCGAAAGGCCATCGGCTGCAATCTCACCGTCGTCGGCAATTACAGTCCAGTTGCCTTTGGCTACTTTCACCTGATAGGGCTTGTCGCTGCCGTTAAACACCACCTTGATCTCTTTCCACTCGTCGCCGTTGGCATTGTTGACAATCGAATAGCTGATAAGGTTGGGGGTCTTGGAGGTGTCGATTTTGTCAAACTTGATATGTCGGGCTATCTGCTCGGCGGTGGTCATGCGGAAAGCGGGATGCTGTTTGCGGAGTTTTATCAGCTCCTGATAATATTTGAATTGCTCCGCATTTTTATTTTTCAGCGACCAGTCGATAGCGTTGACCGAGTCGGGCGACTTGTAGGTGTTGTGAATACCTTGTTTGTCTCTGAAAATCTCCTCGCCGGCAAATATAAAAGGTGTGCCCTGGGAGGTGAATACAATAGTTTGGGCAAGGCGGGCGGCGCGCTGACGGTCTGCCTCGGTCGAGCCGGGCATCGAAGCCGCGAGCTTGTCGGTGAGGCAGAGATCATCGTGACATGACACATAATTAATAATCTGTGTCGGAGCGTTGGCGTAGGCAAACTTTGAGTTGTTGCCTTTAGAGTAGTCAACCTGAGGGTGGGCGGTTGAAGCCACGATGCCGATTTTTACAGTCTCCTCATTGCCGGGAGCGTTGGTGGCGAAACCGGCGCCGGCAGCCTCTGAATAGTGTCCTTTCACAGCGTCGCGCAAGTCGTCGGAAAAGACTGCTATATTTGGCATTTTGCTCACGTTTTCCTTAAGCGCTCTCTTTTCAACGGGAAGAGGGGAGTCGGAGGCTGTCCAGCCCTCACCGTAAATAAAGGCATCGGGATTGATTTTAGCCAAAGTGTCGGCAACCTGATTCATTGTCTCGATGTCGTGGATGGCCATGAGGTCAAAACGGAAGCCGTCGATGTGGTATTCGTCGGCCCACCATGCGATAGATTTCTTGATGAAATCGCGCATCTGTTCGCGCTCGGAGGCTGTTTCATTGCCGCAGGCTGAAGCGTCGCTGTAAGAGCCGTCGGCACGGTGACGGTAGTAATAACCGGGAGCGGTGAGCGAGAAATTTGAGTCATCGTTCTGGGCGGTGTGGTTGTAGACCACATCCATAATCACGCCTATGCCGGCATCGTGGAGAGTCTTTACCATCTCCTTCATCTCCTTAACCCTCGCTTCCGGGTCGGCGGGGTTGGTGGAGTAAGAGCCTTCGGGAGCGTTATAGTTCACCGGGTCATAGCCCCAGTTATATTGATTGGAGGGGAGATTGCTTTCGTCAACGCTGTTATAGTCAAACGAAGGGAGAATATGAACATGAGTCACGCCCAACTCCTTGAGGTGGTCAATGCCGGTTTTGTCGCCGAGGGGAGTCACTGTGCCCTGCTCGGTAAGAGCGAGAAATTTGCCTTTGTTTACGATGCCCGACGAGGGGTGGACTGAGAAATCCCTGTGGTGCATCTCATAGATAACGGCATCGGTGATTGCGGCAACCTTAGGACCCTTGTCAGACTCCCACCCCTTGGGATTGGTGTTGGCGAAATCTATGATGGCGGCACGCTCACCGTTGGTTCCGAGAGCTTTGGCCCAGACGCCGGGAGTGGGGTCAAGCCATTTGCCGTTATATTTCACAGTGAAAGTATAGAATTGGCCGTAGAGCTGCCCGGGAAGCGACACTGTCCATGTGCCGTTGGTTGATTTGCGCATGTCGATCGTCGAAGTGGGGGCGCTGTTGCGGTCGGTGGGATAGAGGTTGAGCTTAACAGCTTCAGCCTGAGGCGACCATAACATGAAATCTGTTGAGTTGGGGGTAACCGTAACTTCGAGACCCGGACCGGTATAGGCGGGAAGTTTGGCAAGTTGGGAATCAATGTCGCCCGGCAGAGCGAAAAGCAGTTGAGCGGAAAAGAGTGTTCCGGTCAGCAGAGCCATGATTTTTCTATTCATTGGTGGTTAGAGAAGTGAGTGTTTCTTATTGATTAAGATTTTTGGGAGGATTATTTCACCATCACCTTGCGTGTCATTGAAGGAGTCTTCACAATATAGCATCCGGCTGAAATTTCAGTCTTGGAGGTGGAAGCCGGTGCGACTTTGACCGTTGCCAAGAGTTGACCCGTGATGCTGTAAATGCGGCAGGTAGTCTCTTTGTCGACGGTAGATTTGATGACTATCGCGCCGGGTGAGCCCTCGATGGTAAACTCCTTGTCAGAATCGGGAGCGACCGCTGCCGTAGGAGCGTGAGCCGGAGTAAAAGTTTCCAGAAGAGACGCTGCCGACACAGAGGGAGCGCAAAAGGCTATTGCTGTAAGAAATATGGTGATGATGTGAAGCTTCATGACTTGAATTTTGAAAGCGGGGCTAAGGTTTGTCAATCCTTTAACCCCTATGTTTATGCAAAATTAGAAAACAATCTCCTTATATACAAGAGAGGGCATTGATTTTCACAAAAATTAAGTGGAATAAAACCGTTTCCGGTGAGGTTTTTTGAGAGAAATTACGATTTATAGCAAACTTCGGGTGTCGAAACAGAAAAAAATTGTAACTTTGCAGCGCTAAAAATTACGCGCAAGCGAATTAAGGCGTTAAAATTAAAATTTTCTTGAGCTTATTTGCCCATGGAACAACAAGATAACAATATCGACCTTCTGTTTGAAACAAGTTGGGAAGTTTGCAATAAAGTAGGCGGCATCTACACTGTGCTGTCGACTAAAGCCAAAACCCTGCATGATTTATATAAGGATAGATTGATATTTGTAGGTCCCGACGTGTGGTCGGACTCCAACCCGTGTCCCGTGTTTACTCCGGTGCCGTCATTGCTTAAAGCATGGCGCAAGGCCTCACAACTCCCTTATGGGATTGAAGTGAGGGTAGGCAGATGGGAAGTGCCGGGCCGTCCTGTGGCAGTGCTCGTGAAATTTGATACCCTCTATGCCCACAAAAACGAGTTCTACGGCCATATGTGGGATCTCTACGGAGTTGATTCGCTCCATGCCTATGGCGACTATGACGAAGCCTGCGCTTTTGCTCTCGCCTCGGCAATGGTGATGGAAAGTATCGCTAAATTTACTTCTCCCGCCGGAAACATCGTGGCTCAGTTCAATGAATGGACCACCGGCATGGGCCTCCTCTATATCAAGGATAAACTTCCCGAAGTGGCTACCGTGTTTACCACCCACGCCACCAGCATAGGTCGCTCGATTTGTGGTAACGGCAAGCCGCTCTATGACTATCTGCAGGACTATAACGGCGACCAGATGGCAGGGGAGTTGAACATGCAGTCGAAACACTCGCTTGAAAAAGCCGCAGCTCATCAGGCTGACTGCTTCACAACAGTGAGCGATGTCACCGCCCGCGAATGTGAGCAATTGCTCGACCGTCGCGTCGATGTGGTGACCCCCAACGGATTTGAAATGAATTTTGTGCCCGGTAAACGCCAGTTTGCCTCGGCCCGTCGTGCCGCCCGCGCCCGTATGCTCGAAGTTGCTTCGGCTCTCACCGGCGAGACTTATGGTGACGACACATTTATTATAGCTACCTCAGGCCGCTCGGAATACCGCAACAAAGGTCTCGACGTGATGCTCGACGCTCTCGATCATCTCCGTCATGACATAGCCGGCGAGTCGCGCAAGGTGATTGCCTTTATCATGGTGCCCGCATGGGTCAAGGCTCCCCGCACTGATTTGGCTGCCAACATCGCTGAGGGGAAGCATGACCGTCTGCCTGATTGCGTGATAAGCCATGAGCTCAACAATCCCGATTATGACGCGGTGTTGTCGCGCATCCACCAGCTTGGCTTTAACAGCAACAGCAACCTCACCGTTATCGACGTGCCCTGCTATCTCAACGGCACCGACGGCATTTTCAACATGAGCTACTACGACCTGCTCATCGGCATGGACGCCACAGTGTTCCCCTCCTACTACGAGCCGTGGGGCTACACTCCTTTGGAAAGCGTGGCTTTCGGAGTGCCCACTGTTACGACTTCGCTCTCAGGCTTCGGCCAGTGGGTGATGTCGACTTCCGAACCCACTTTTGAAATAAGCGGTGTGAACGTTATAGGCCGAACCGACTCCAACTATGACACTGTAGTCGACACTATCTCAAGGTCGTTGCGTTTCCTGATCGATGGCAAGCCGGCCGAACTGGCTGAAATCTCCGAAGCTGCCCGCGCTACTGCAGGCCGCGCTTCATGGAGCAACTTCATCGCTTTCTATCTCGAAGCCTTTGCAATTGCCATCACCAACGAAAAAGCAAGAAACTGATTTCTCCTTATTTATAACTAAGAAATAACATTTCAGATAATTATATCCTTAACAAAAGCTTATGAAAATTCAAGTAAGCAACACAAACTCTCCTGCATGGCGTGATGTAACCGTCAATGCCGAACTCCCCCTCAAGCTTCGCTGCCTTGATACCCTTGCCAAAAACCTTTGGTGGGTGTGGAACAGTGAGGCTAAATCACTTTTCCGTGACCTCAATCCCGACCTCTGGAGAAACACCGGCGAAAACCCCGTGATGGTGCTCCAGCGCCTCAGCGCCGAGCGTCTGCTTGAAATCTCCAAAGACTCAGCTCTGATGGAGCGTATTGAGCGCACTTATGCCGACTTTAAGGCTTACATGGAAAAACCGATGCGCACCGACGTGGCTCCCATCGCTTATTTCTCGATGGAATACGGTCTTTGCAACTGCCTGAAAATCTACTCCGGCGGTCTCGGCGTGCTTGCCGGCGACTATATCAAAGAGGCTTCAGACTCATGTGTTGACATGACCGCTGTAGGTTTCCTCTATCGTTACGGCTATTTCACACAGACTCTCTCGGTCGACGGTCAGCAGATCGCCAACTACGAAGCCCAGAACTTCAACCAGCTCCCCATCGAGCAGGTGCTTGAAGAGGACGGCTCACCCATGATTCTCGAAGTGCCCTATCCCGGCCGCATTGTTTACTCACACGTGTGGAGAGTAAACGTTGGCCGCATGAAACTCTATCTCCTCGACACCGACTTCGACATGAACTCGGAGTTTGACCGCTGGATCACCCAGCGTCTTTACGGCGGTGACTGGGAAAACCGTCTCAAACAGGAATATCTCCTCGGCATCGGCGGTATCCTCATGCTCAAGAAACTCGGTGTTAAGGCCGAGCTCTATCACTGCAACGAAGGTCACGCCGCTCTTCTCAACCTCCAGCGCCTGGTTGACTATGTTCAGGAGCAGCACCTTGACTTCAACACCGCTCTCGAACTCGTAAGAGCTTCGGGGCTCTATACCGTTCACACTCCCGTGCCCGCCGGTCACGACTATTTCGACGAGTCGCTCTTCGGCAAATATCTCGGCGAATTCCCCGCAAAACTCGGCATCTCATGGTCAGACCTCATGAACATGGGTCGCGAGAACCCCGACACCAACGAGCGTTTCTCGATGAGCGTGTTCGCCCTCAACACCTGTCAGGAAGCCAACGGCGTTAGCTGGCTCCACGGCGAAGTGTCAAAGAAAATGTTTGCCGGCATCTGGAAAGGCTACTCTTGGGAAGAAAGCCATGTAGGTTATGTAACCAATGGTGTTCACATGCCCACATGGGCCGCTTCAGAGTGGAAGCAGTGCTATCTCGAGAATCTCGGTGCCCAGGTGTTTGAACATCAGGATGATCCCAAGGCTTGGGAAGGCATCTTTGAAGTGCCCGATGAAGTTATCTGGGATATGCGCGTGAAACTCAAAAACAAATTCATCAACTTCGTCAAGCGCGACTTCAAGCAGAAATGGCTCGCCAACCAGGGCGATCCCTCTTCAGTGATGAGCGTTCTCGACCGCATCAACCCCAACGCTCTCATCATCGGTTTTGCCCGTCGTTTCGCCACTTACAAGCGCGCACACCTTCTCTTCACCGACCTTGAGCGTCTCGACAAGATTGTCAACAACGATCAGTTCCCCGTGCAGTTTATCTTCTCAGGTAAAGCTCACCCCGCCGACGGCGCAGGTCAGGGCCTTATCAAGCGCATCATGGAGATCTCGAGAATGCCCCAGTTCCTCGGCAAGATTATCTTCCTTGAGGACTACAACATGGTTGTTGCCAAGCGTCTCGTGACCGGTGTTGACATCTGGCTCAATACTCCTACCCGTCCTCTCGAAGCTTCCGGCACATCAGGCGAAAAGGCCGAGATGAACGGTGTGCTCAACTTCTCAGTGCTCGACGGCTGGTGGTATGAAGGCTATCGCTTTGACGAAAAAGCCGGCTGGGCTCTCACCGACAAGCGCACCTACACCGACCAGAGCCAGCAGGATAAACTCGATGCCGCAACCATCTACTCGATGCTCGAAAACGAGATTATCCCCCTCTATTTCGCCAAAAACTCCAAAGGCTACTCACCCGAGTGGGTTCAGTATATCAAGCGTTCGATCGGTCACATCGCTCCCCATTTCACAATGCAGCGCATGATCAACGACTATATCTCACGCTTCTACACTCCCGAAGACAAGCGTTACAAAGCTCTTGCCGCCGACAACTACAAACTCGCCCGCGAAATCGTGGCCTGGAAAGAAAAAGTTGTTGCCGCTTGGGATGGCGTGAAGGTAGTTTCGATGAATGACAATATCGTCGGCAACTCCAACGTGGGTGAAAAACTCCACATGACTGTTGAAATCGACACCAACGGACTTTCAAAAGATCTCGGCGTAGAGGCTGTGATCTGCCAGGTTGAAGACGGTGAAGAAAAATTCTTCGGCACCCGCCCCTTCAAGCTTGTTAAGTCGGAAGGCAACATCGATACCTTCTCTATCGACGAGCGCATCCGCGAAGCTGGTATTTTCCGCTATGCTTTCCGCATTTACCCGGTTAATCCCAACCTGCCCCACCGTCAGGATTTCGCTTACACCCGCTGGATCTAAACTTGAAATTTAGTTAATTCCGATACCAACGCGAGAGCATTGCCGGCGCCTGAAGCCGGGCGGTGCTCTCGCTTGATATATGCGCGCGGAGACTTTTATTTTGTGAATTGGCGGATTAGTGCTAACTTTGCAACAGAAGTTTTTTATCGACAATGAATCATATACGCAATTTTTGTATCATAGCTCATATTGACCATGGCAAGAGCACTCTTGCCGACAGGTTGCTTGAATATACCGATACCGTTGGAGGAAAAGATCTGCAGGCACAGGTGCTCGACGATATGGATCTGGAGCGTGAGCGCGGCATTACGATCAAAAGCCATGCCATTCAGATGAACTACCGTCTCGACGGCGAGGATTATGTGCTCAATCTTATCGACACTCCGGGACACGTTGACTTCTCTTATGAGGTGTCGCGCTCTATCGCGGCATGTGAAGGTGCCCTCCTGATTGTCGACGCCTCTCAGGGCATTCAGGCTCAAACTATCTCAAACCTCTACATGGCCATTGACAATGATCTCGAGATTATTCCCGTGATCAATAAGGTGGACCTCGACAGCGCCAAACCCGAGGAGGTGGAAGATCAGATAGTGGAACTGCTGGGCTGTGACCGCAGCGAGATTATCCGCGCCAGCGGCAAAACCGGTCAGGGCGTCGAAGAGGTGCTGAGAGCTATCGTAGAGCGGGTGCCCGCTCCAAAGGGCGATCCCGAGGCACCGCTTCAGGCCTTGATTTTCGACTCGGTGTTCAACCCCTTCCGCGGCATCATAGCCTATTTCAAGATAGTCAACGGCACTATCAGGACCAACGACTTCGTGAAATTTGTTTCGACCGGCAAGGAGTATCACGCCGATGAAATCGGAGTGCTGAAACTCAACATGTCGCCCCGCAAGGAACTTTCGGCAGGAAATGTGGGCTATATCATTTCAGGTATCAAAACCTCGCGCGAGGTGAGGGTAGGTGACACGATTACCCATGTCGACCAACCCTGCGACAAAGCCATCGAGGGCTTCGAGGAGGTCAAGCCGATGGTTTTCGCCGGTGTTTATCCCATCGAGACCGAAGACTTCGAGAATCTCCGCGCCTCGCTTGAGAAACTGCAGCTCAACGACGCTTCGCTGACTTTCCAGCCCGAAAGCTCAATGGCTCTCGGCTTCGGATTCAGATGCGGATTTCTCGGCCTTTTGCACATGGAGATTGTGCAGGAGCGCCTCGGCCGCGAATTTGACATGGATGTCATCACCACCGTGCCCAACGTAAGCTATCGCGTGTATGACAAAAAAGGAGTCATGACCGAGGTGCATAATCCTTCCGGATTGCCCGACGCCACACTCATCGATCATATCGAGGAACCTTATATCCGCGCATCGGTGATCACAACCGCCGAATTTATCGGCCCGATCATGACCCTTTGCCTCGGAAAGCGTGGTGAGCTCGTGAAGCAGGAATATATCTCAGGCAACCGCATGGAGATGATTTTCGACATGCCCCTCGGCGAAATCGTGATTGACTTCTACGACAAGCTCAAGAGCATCTCTAAAGGTTATGCTTCGTTCGACTACCATATACATGATTTCCGCGAGAGCAAGCTCGTGAAGCTCGACATTCTGCTCAACGGCGAGAGCGTCGACGCCCTTTCGACCCTCACCCATGTCGACAACGCCATGACCTTCGGCCGCCGCATGTGTGAGAAGCTTAAGGAGCTGATACCGCGCCAGCAGTTTGACATCGCCATCCAGGCAGCCATCGGCGCAAAGATCATAGCCCGCGAAACCATCAAGGCCGTGCGCAAGGATGTGACCGCCAAATGTTATGGCGGTGACATATCGCGTAAGCGCAAACTCCTCGAAAAGCAGAAGAAGGGCAAAAAGCGCATGAAACAGATCGGCTCGGTGGAAGTGCCTCAGAAAGCATTCCTCGCCGTGCTTAAACTCGACTGACAATAATCCACAAAAATATTAACCAAAATTCCCGCCATTATGAGCCAAAACAACTCTTGTGAGGATTATGAGCCCCGGAGAAGCGGCCTGATGTATGCCGCCGCCCAGACCATCAAGCGTCACGCCACCGGTGGAAACATGCTCATCTTAGCCACAATTCTGGCCCTCATTATAGCAAATATCCCTGCTATCAACGGCTACTATCTTGACTTCTGGAATCAGCAGGTAAGACTTCAGATAGGAGGCTTCAACCTGTTCAGCCACAGCGGAGTGCCCATGAGCGTTATTGAGTTTATCAACGACGCCCTTATGGCCATATTCTTCTTTTCGATCGGTCTCGAAATCAAACGCGAGGTGCTGGTTGGCGAGCTTTCGAGCATCAAGCAGGCACTTCTCCCCATTATGGGCGCCATAGGCGGTATGCTCTTCCCGGTGCTCATCTATCTCTTCTTTGCTCAGGGCACCGATTACAGCGGAGGCGCCGCCATTCCTATGGCTACCGACATCGCTTTCTCGCTCGGAGTGCTGACTTTGCTCGGGTCGAGAGTGCCGGTTTCGCTTAAGGTGTTCCTCACCACTCTTGCCGTGGCCGACGATATCGGCGGCATCATTGTGATAGCCACCTGCTACTCCTCCCACCTTGAGCTGTCATATCTGCTCTATGCCGCAATCATACTCGGAATTTTGCTTCTCGGTTCGAGATTCCACATCAAGTCAAAGCTCTTCTATATCCTTTTGGGTACGGTAGTGTGGTTCCTGTTCCTCAACTCGGGCGTTCATCCCACTATCGCCGGCGTGTTGGTAGCCTTTACCGTGCCTGCAACTCCCGTTTATCCTCCTATTAAATATGTGAAGCAGATTCGTCAGGTTATCGCCGAGTTCAATCCCGCCGACGATGATGAGCTTTCTCACCGCTGCTCGATTCTCGACAAACAGCGCATGAACAGCCTCAAGAAAATCGAATCAGCTTCAGATAAGGTTATTTCTCCGCTTCAAGACCTCGAGGACTCGCTCTATCCTCTGGTGAACTATCTCATCATTCCTCTCTTTGCGTTTGCCAACGCCGGCATCTATCTGCTCGGTCTTGATCCCTCCACAATTCTCGAGGGTGTGTCGCTCGCCATTATCCTCGGCCTCGTGATCGGTAAGTTCTCAGGTATATTTGTTTTCTCCTGGCTCACCATCAAGCTCAAGCTTGCTCCCATGCCAGCCAAATCCAATTGGCACATGCTGGCCTCGATCTCAATGCTCGGCGGTATCGGTTTCACTGTTTCGCTCTTCATCGCCAACCTCTCGTTTGCCTCAATGGGCGAACATGGCATTGACCTGCTCAATCATGCCAAACTCGGCATTGTCATCGGCTCGCTTGTGAGCGGTGTGCTCGGCTACATCTGGCTACATTACACCCTTCCCAAGACTCCTCAGGATGACTCGGAGTCGGAAAACGACTGATAGTCCCCATACATTGATATTCCCCATGGCCGCAATCGGAGTTCATTCCTGTTGCGGCCTAAGTTTTATTGCAACCGAGTGAACCCTAAAACGTAAGAAATGGGGTAGTAAATGTTAAATTTAGGCCGATTTAGTTTGCTCTTTCACATTTAAGTGTTAAATTTGCCCCGAAATGTTAACGAGCTAAGATTCTATTACATTTTTTCACAACCTTTAGCCGACTCATTTGTTAACATAATAAAGTTTAATTATTCACACTTCGGGTTAAAACCCGCGGTGGACTCCAAGCCCTCACCCCCACGATATGAAAAAATCGACCATATTGATTCTCACCGTGATCATGGCGCTCACATTCGCCGGTCTGCTCTATATGCAGATCACCTATATGAGCAACATGGTGAAGATGCGTGACGATCAGTTTGCCGAAGGGGTGAAGCGGTCGCTCTATGCCGTCACCACGGCGTTGGAGCAGGATGAAGCGAAATATTTTCTTGAAGAAGATGTAGCTCAGATTGAGTCGTCATTGCTTCCGACCTATACTTCGATGGGGTCGGTGGTAGGAGCGATTCAATATAAGTTCACCACCGGCGAAGGTCTCGAAGGTGACCTCACCCTCCGGGGCAATCTTTCCTCACTGAGCCCGTCGCTCAATCCTCTGTCGATCAAAGACCGCCAGCGCTCCATGCAGGAGATACTGCGCGGTCAGTATCTTTATCAGAAAGGGCTGCTCAATGAGGTGATTCTCAACATCATCAATCAGGCCAACAACCGTCCTATACAGGAGCGAGCCGATTCAGCCACCGTGGCCAACTATCTGCGCACCGAGTTCCACAACAACGGCCTTACCCTGCCGTTTGAGTTTGCGGTGGTCAACCGTCTCGGTGCAGTGATTTACAAGTCGGAAGGATATAATCCCGCCGTAGCCTCTTCGACCTCTACATTCATGCAGACGCTGTTTCCCAACGACACACACTCGCGCATGAACTACATCAAGGTCTATTTCCCTTCGATGAGAGATTACATCTTCTCGTCAATCAAGTTTATGATACCCTCGTTTGCATTCACATTCATATTGCTGATAACATTTCTGCTGACCATCATTCTGGCATTTCGTCAGAAGAGACTCACCGAGATGAAAAACGACTTCATCAACAATATGACCCATGAATTTAAAACGCCTATTTCAACAATCAGTCTTGCGGCCCAGATGCTTCACGACAACGCCGTGTTGAAATCGCCCAAGATGCTCGAACATATCTCGACGGTGATCAACGATGAGACCCGCCGCCTGAGATTCCAGGTTGACAAGGTGCTTCAGATGTCGATGTTCGACCGTCAGCGCAATGCCACCTTCAAGCTTCAGGATGTGGATGCCAACAAGGTTGTCGACACCGTGGTGCATACCTTCAAGCTCAAGGTGGAGAAATATGGCGGCAAGCTCACTGCCCAGCTCGGCGCCGAAAACGCCATGGTGACAGTCGACGAAATGCACTTCACCAATGTGATTTTCAACCTCCTCGACAACGCCGTGAAATACCGTCGCGAGGACACCCCCTTAAATCTGCATGTCGCTACCCGTGACATTTCCGATAACCGTCTTGAAATCACCGTTGAGGACAACGGCATCGGAATCCGCAAGGAAGATCTGAGAAAGATTTTCGACAAGTTCTACAGAGTCAGCACCGGCAATGTGCATGACGTGAAAGGTTTTGGCCTCGGCCTCGCCTATGTCAACAAAATTCTCAAGGAGCTCGGCGGATCGATCTCAGTGGAAAGCGAACTTAACCGTGGAACGAAATTTATAATTATATTACCCCTCACTAAAAATTGACAAATATGGAAGAACGTTTGCGAATCCTATTGTGTGAAGATGACGAAAACCTCGGCATGCTTCTCAGAGAGTATCTGCAGGCCAAGGGTTTCAACGCCGATCTCTTCGCCGATGGTGAGAGCGGCTACAAAGCCTTCATAAAAGGAAAATACGATCTTTGTGTGCTCGACGTTATGATGCCCAAAAAAGACGGTTTTGCCTTGGCGCAGGAGATCCGGGCTGTCAATGCCGATGTTCCCGTAATCTTCCTTACAGCCAAATCGCTTAAAGATGATATTCTTGAGGGCTTCAAGATCGGAGCCGATGACTATATCACCAAACCGTTTTCGATGGAGGAACTGGTGTTCCGCATCGAGGCTATCCTTCGTCGCGTGAAAGGCAAGAAGGGCAAGGAAGTGACCATGTATAAGATTGGCCGCTTTACCTTCGACACTCAGAAACAGGTGCTGATGATTGATGACAAGGTCACCAAGCTCACCACCAAGGAGAGTGAATTGCTCGGATTGCTCTGCGCCCACGTCAACGAGATTCTTGAGCGTAACTTCGCGCTTAAGACCATCTGGATCGACGACAACTATTTCAATGCACGTTCGATGGATGTGTATATCACCAAGCTGCGTAAGCACCTCAAGGCCGATCCCTCTATTGAAATCATCAATATTCACGGCAAAGGCTACAAGCTTATCGCACCTGACCACGAGCAGAAAAATCATTGATCATTAGATGATTGCCTATATTGACGGCGCCCGTCGGAGGAAATTCCCGGCGGGCGCGTGATTTTTTTCGCAAAAAATTACTCTTTCCGTGAACCTTTTGAGCCCCTCCGGGGTTATTAGGTTAGAATTAATTTAACCTGTTTGTTCCATCTTCAGTTATCTATTTGTAATGCAAAAGAAAATTTCTATTTTCGGCTTATCGATGATTCTGTTTCTGCTGGTATCTTATGCCTGCAGTCATTCAGTATGGAATGATCTTCCTAAAGCCGTAGCCAACTTCATCGAATTCTATTTTCCCGGTAGCGATATAAAGAGTTATACTACGTCTGAAGACAAACAGACGGTGATTCTCGACAATAGCGCCAAACTGGAGTTTAACTTCAAGAGCGAGTGGACAGAGATTGACGGCAGGGGAGTTGTGCTTCCCGCAATGCTGATTGAAGATCAGCTACCCAAGATGCTCTATGATTATTTGGTTGACACCGAAGATGTTAACGGTGTGTATAAGCTCACCCGCACTCCTGACTATATTTATGTGAAACTTGCCGTCAGCACCCTTAAGTATGACCGCAAGGATGGCACAGTGACCTATGTCACCAACCAATAGAGTGATTACCGTTTGTTTAACTTAATGTCAGGGGAGATGATTATTTGAGTTGCAGATTAACAAAATTATGGCTATCTTTGCGAAGTTTGACTGACAAGTCGCTGCTTTTAGCTCATAATCAATCTACAATTTCAATAATCACATCTCCTAAATGCAACAGAATCTTAAAAACATTCTTATGGCCACTACCTCCCTGCTGGCTCTTACAGCCTGTGGCTCAGGCGCAGGTGAGGCTGACGACCAGGCCATAATCGACAAGCCCGAGTTTACATCAACCGACGGTGTGTTTACCATCGAAGCTCTTGAGGCTCTTGGTCGTGTAAGCTCGCCGGTGGTGAGTCCCGACAAATCAAAGGTGCTCTATAGCGTGAGCTATGAAAGCGTTGAGGAAAACAAATCAAACGCCGACCTTTATATCGCCGATCTCACCAATCCCGAAGAAGCTCACAAGCGCATCACCCGCACTCCCAAAAGCGAGGGTAACGCCGTGTGGATTGAAAACGGCGAGAAAATAGCATTTCTCTATCCCGACGCCGACGGCAAATCTCAGATATGGGTGATGAACGCCGACGGCTCCGACCGCCGACAGATTTCCAAAGAGGAGCAGGGCGTGAGCGGATTTGTGATCTCTCCCGACGAGAAAAAAATCGTGGTGATCGAGCAGGTGAAATATGCCCGCACCGCAGCCGATGTTTATCCCGACCTCCCCAAAGCCAATGCCCGCATCATCGACGACATGATGTATAAGCATTGGGATGAATGGGTAACCGAGATTCCCCATCCCTTTGTAGGCGATTTCAGCGTCAATGAAATCACAGGTCTCACCGACATCATGGCCGACGAGCCTTTTGAGTCGCCTGTAAAACCCTTCGGCGGTCCCGAATCGTTTGCATGGAGCCCCGACAGCAAGAGCCTCGTTTATACCTCGCGCAAGAAAACCGGCATGGAGTATGCCATCTCGACCAACTCCGACCTCTATCTCTATAACCTCGAGGATAACACCACCCGCAATCTCACCGAGGGAATGTATGGTTATGACACCAACCCGGTGTTCTCGCCCGACGGTACCTCGCTGGCTTGGCTCAGCATGGAGCGCGACGGCTATGAGAGCGACAAAAACCGTATCATGGTGATGAACCTCGCTTCAGGCGAAAAGACCGACCTCACTTCTGACTGGGATTACACTGTAGACGCCATCGCCTGGCAGCCCTCAGGCAAAGGTCTCTTCTTCCTTGCCTATCAGAACGGCGACCGTCCCCTCTTCACAATGGGTCTCGACAAGACCGTTAAGGTTGTTGCCGACGGCGAATGTGACTACGACGGCCTCACTCCTCTCACCGATGAAGCTGTTGTGACCATGCGCCACTCCATGCTCTATCCCAATGAAGTATATCGCGCCGAAGCGGGCAAGGTTGAGAAGATTTCCAAAGTCAACGACGAGCTTCTCGCTCAGATTAAGATGCCCACCGTGGAGCGCCGCATGGTGCCCACCACCGACGGTAAGGAAATGCTCACATGGATCGTGAAGCCCAATGACTTCTCGGCCGACAAGAAATATCCCGCACTTCTCTACTGTCAGGGTGGTCCCCAGCAGGCTGTAAGCCAGTTCTGGAGCTTCAGATGGAACCTCGCCCTCATGGCTTCTCACGGCTATATCATCATCGCTCCCAACCGCCGCGGTCTTCCCGGCTTCGGCACCGAGTGGAACGAGCAGATCTCGGGTGACTATCCCGGCCAGAACATGCGCGACTATCTTGCCGCTGTCGACGACGTGAAGAAAGAGCCCTGGATCGATGCCGACCATATCGGCGCTACCGGAGCAAGCTATGGTGGTTTCTCTGTTTACTGGCTTGCCGGCAATCATGACAACCGTTTCGCCTGTCTTATCGCTCATGCCGGTATCTTCAACATCGAAGCTCAATATCTCGAGACCGAAGAAATGTGGTTTGCCAACTGGGATATGGGCGGCGGCGCACAGAACGCTCCCGTTCAGGCTACTGAAAATCCCACCTATGGCGCTTACTGGAATAAGAGCAACCCCACTGCCCAGCGCACTTTCGCCATGTCGCCCCACCGCTTTGTTGACAAATGGACCACTCCTATCCTGATTACCCACGGAGAATATGACTACCGCATTCTCTCATCTCAGGGCGAAATGGCCTTTAATGCTGCCAAGCTTCGCGGTATCCCCGCCGAGATGGTGATTTTCCCCGACGAAAACCACTGGATTCTCAAACCTCAGAATGCCGTATTGTGGCAGCGCGTGTTCTTCCGTTGGCTTGACCGCTGGCTCAAACCAGCGCCTGAAACTCAATCAGCCGAATAAAATATTCACTAAAGGGCAGGCTTTCCGCCAACCCTATTGCTAAAACTGAGAAACGCGGTGACCGACCAACAGGCTCGTTGACTGCGTTTCTCTTTTTTGATTTTACAAGCGATGTCGAAATCTCAATTAACCAAGCTGCTCCGCGAAATGCCGCGTGAGGAAACGGCCGAACTTCTGCTCAAACTCTATTCCGCCCGCAAGGAAGCGAAAGAGTTTCTCGACTTTTTCATTGACCCCGATGTCGGCAAAATCGCTGACAAGGCTCATACTCAGATTAAAAACGAGGTTTGGCGCGAGGTGAAGCGCAAGCCGGCACTCCGTATCACCCGCATCCGCAAGACATTGAAATGGTTTGACTCGTTTGATGCCGGGGTTGAGGAGCAGCTCAAACTACGCCTTTTTGCCATAGAGCAGCTTTGCAGCCGCAACAAAAAGGCAATCTTCTCTGACGCTATGAGGCGCGGAATAGTGAGCATTGTGGCCGACACCCTTAAGATGGCCGACAAAAATTTCATGTCGTCTCTTGTGGTCGACGACATTGTCAGAAATGTAAAGTCTCTCCCGGTTTCTTTCCGGCTCAGCTTCTATCATAAGATTGACAATCAGCTGAGGATTGACCTCATGGAGGCTCTCCGCGAGGAGGGTGTGATGATAAATGACTGAATTTGCAGTCAGGATACAATTTTGAGGCCACGCGCTTCGTTTTCTAATAGGTGTAGCCGGATTTCTTGCGGCTGCACGATGTTCACCTATTAGAATCACATTTTTTTGACATGCGCGGATTTTATAGCGGTTTGAGGCGTTATGCCACTGCAGTTTTCCTTATCGTCGCCTTGGCGGTGGTGGGATTTTTTATGTATGTGAGCGACTCGCTTGCGCGCGACCTTTCGCGTCAGGAACATGAGCGTATGCAGATATGGGCCGACGCCACACGCGAGATTGTAAATTCCGACGGCAGTGACATTAATTTTCTGCTGAGCATTATCGAGGCCAACAGAAATATCCCGGTGCTTCTCACCGATGAAGAGGGTAATATCAAGGACCACCGTAATTTCAGATTGCCCGAGCCTATCGACCCCGAAAAGCCTCTTTACATATCGGAGGCAAATCTCAAATTCCTTCAGTCGAAGCTCGAAAAGCTCAAAACGAGCAGCAATGTCATTAAAATCAATCTCACTCCCGACACCTGCCAATATCTTTATTATGAGGATTCGTCGCTGTTGAAGAGGCTCAATTACTTCCCCTACATTCAGTTGGGAGTGATGGTGCTCTTTGTGGTGGTGGTTTATTTCGCTGTGTCGAGAGCAAAACAAGCCGAGCAAAACAAGGTTTGGGTCGGCTTGTCGAAGGAAACGGCCCATCAGTTGGGCACACCTATCACATCGCTGATGGCCTGGGTGGAATTGCTGCCGGGCTACGGCGTGGACAATGAGGTAGCTGCCGAGATGCAGAAAGATGTCAACCGTCTTGCCTCGATAGCTTCGAGATTCTCTAAAATCGGCTCCCGCCCCACAATGGACTCCGACGATCTCAACCGTGTAGTGAGAGATGTAACCACCTATATGAAAACCCGCATCTCACGCGGTGTCAGCCTGTCGCTCACCGAATGTGAGGGGAGTCTGCCGGTGAGTCTTAGCGCCCCGCTTATGGAGTGGGTGATGGAAAACCTTATCAAAAATGCGGTCGACGCGATGGAGGGTTCGGGCAATATCTCTGTCACAACTTCGAGAATCACAGGCCAGAGAGGAGTTCCGATGGCGGCGATCGACGTCACTGATACCGGCAAGGGAATTGCCCGACGGGACTTCAAGACAATCTTCCGGCCCGGATTCACCACCAAAAAGCGTGGCTGGGGTCTCGGCCTCACTCTCGCCAAAAGAATTGTGGAACAATATCACGGAGGCAAGATTTTTGTGGCCTTCTCTCATCCCTATCAGGCCACCACATTCAGGATTATCCTGCCGATTTCTCAATCATGAAACGAGCTGACACCCTATATATCACCGATCTCGACGGAACATTGCTAAACAATGATTCGCTTGTGAGTGAGCGAAGTTCCGAGATAATTAATGATGCCGTAGACCGGGGCGCTCTCTTTACTGTGGCCACTGCCCGCACACCGGCTACGGTCGACCCGCTTTTAGCATCGACCGCCACCTCAATGCCTGCCATAGTGATGACGGGAGCAGCGCTGTGGAACCGCTCCACCCACAGCTATGAGGATATACATGTTATTTCTCCCGAGCTGAGCAACAGGATTATGGATGAGTTTCGCGCTCAGTCGATAGTGCCATTCCGTTACGCCCTTGCTCCCGACGGTGTGATTGATGTGTTTCACCTGAGCGAAACAAACTCCGACTACAACCATCTGTCGAAGATTGAGAAATCGTTTATCGACATGCGCAGTCACCTGCCTTTGAAAAGAATACACTATAACCTGTTTCCCGGAGCGGAGCAGTTGCCCACTCTGCTGTTTATAGCTCTCGGACCTTGCGCCAACATCATGGCCATTGCCTCGCGTCTAGAGGCTGATAATGCCGGCTCGGTTTCAGCCTATCCCGACAATCTCCGCAAGGATATCGGAGTGCTTGAGGTGTTTGCGCCCGGAGTGTCAAAGGCCGAAGCTGTATTGAAGATGAAGCAAACCTCAGGCGCCGACCGGTTGGTGGTTTTTGGCGACAATCTCAATGATATTTCAATGCTGCGGGTAGCCGACGTAGGTGTAGCCGTGGAAAATGCCCTACCCGAAGTCAAGTCAGCAGCCGACATAGTGATAGGCGCCAACTCAACCGATGCCGTTGCCCGGTTTATCTACGAGGATTTCACCGGCTCACCTTATATATAAAGAGGCTCAGGAGAAAAGTGTGCGGAACAGTTCGGGAGATTTGAGATTCTCGGCGAGAGGAGTGTAATGAATCGACATATATCTGAGCATCTTGTCGAGAATATTGTTGCGCATATCATGATTGAGTCTCAGAAGATGCATTGTTGAATAGCCGAGCTTGCCGAGCAGGTAGGCTATTTTGCTTTCCTCAGGGGTAAGCATATCGGAATGAGGAGCCGGCACATCGCGCCACACTCCGTCGCGCATGTCGAGCCATCGGTTTTTGCGATAGGTTGCTGTGTCGGGTTCGATGCCAAGCATTCTTCCGAGGCCGTAGATAAAAACAAGATGGAAATTGGCCACCATATTGGCGGGAAGCATCTCGAGCGCCTTTATTCCCCCCACTATATAGTCAAAGAGATTTTCGTCGGTCGGGGCTCCTCTTAATATAGCGGTGAGCAGCTCGGCCAACATCATGCCGACCGAGAGCTTGAGGCTGTTTGAATGGAGCGAAGTGGTAGGGAAAAGAGTCTGCAAACCGCTCATGAGAGCGAGCTCATGGCCGGGACGGATATTGGCCACACACTCGTTTACGCTCAGGGGCATCAACAAGGCCCTGCGTCGCGCCGCCTCACGACCCGAGCCTGCCGTGATGACAAAACTCACAGGACCCGCCTCGCGCGAATAGGTGAGGAGGATGTTTGACTTGTCGGAGTAGCGCACCATGCGCAGGGTGATGATATTGAGATTGCGGGTCATGATTTTTGCGACTGAACGAAAACGGGGTTGGAGAGTGCAAAGATAGCGCATAACGACAATAAAAGGGGTGTTTGGGGAGGGAAAAACGCCGCCGGAGGGAGAAAATTGCAGAAAATTTGAGATTTTTTCACGAAAGATTTGCATAGTCAAAAAAAACTGCCTAACTTTGCCGTCGCTTTTGAGATACAGCCAAAGCAAATCAAAAGTCGGCCCATTCGTCTATCGGCTAGGACGCAAGATTTTCATTCTTGAAAGA
>CAYLMR010000042.1:0-23249 GCA_964384885.1 uncultured Bacteroides sp. | reverse complement strand
GGTGAAGAGCATACCGTTGCGGCCGTTGCGGGTGGGCATCACGCAGTCCATCATATCCACGCCGCGGTCGATGGCTTCGAGGATATTTGCGGGAGTGCCCACGCCCATGAGATAGCGGGGCTTGTCGGTGGGGAGAATCTCGTTGACAACCTCGATCATCTCATACATCACTTCGGTGGGCTCGCCCACGGCAAGACCGCCGATGGCGTTGCCTTCGGCTCCGAGGTCGGCCACATGGCGGGCGGCGTCGCGGCGCAGGTCGGGATATTTACATCCCTGCACGATGGGGAAGAATGCCTGCGAGTGGCCGTAGAGGGGAGAGGTGGCGTTAAAATGCTTCCACCCTCGTTCCAACCACCGTTGGGTGAGGCCGAGGCTCTTTTTGGCATAGGAATATTCAGCTTCGCCGGGAGGACATTCGTCGAGCGCCATCATGATGTCAGAGCCGATGGTGCGCTGAATGTCGACCACATTCTCGGGGGTGAAGATATGTGAGGAGCCGTCGATATGCGAGCGGAATTTGGCTCCCTCCTCGGTGAGCTTGCGGTTGTCGGAGAGCGAAAACACCTGAAAGCCGCCGCTGTCGGTGAGCAGCGGGCGTGTCCACCCGTTGAATTTGTGGAGACCGCCGGCTTTGGAGATTATCTCCATGCCGGGACGCAGATAGAGGTGGTAGGTGTTGCCGAGTATTATCTTGGCGTCGATGTCGTCGGCAAGTTCATGCTGATGCACACCCTTAACCGAGCCGAGGGTGCCCACCGGCATGAAAATGGGGGTGGGAATTTCGCCGTGGTCGGTGGTGATGAGGCCGGCGCGGGCATTTGAGCCGGGAGCTGTTGCTTGAAGTGTAAATTGCATATCAGCTGCAAAATTAATCAATTCCCACCATATCCTCAAAAAAAGGAAGCGAGATTCCTGAGAATCTCGCTTCGCTTAAAAAGGGGTGTTATCTTAAGCCGGTATTAACCGCCCGAGAGTTTGAATCTTACGGGGAGGGTGTACCAAACGTTAACAGCGTGACCGTTCTGACGTCCGGGCTGGAACTTGGGAAGAGTCTTCACCACGCGGATAGCCTCTTTGTCGAGGTCGGGGTCGATTGACTTAACGACCTGAGCATCACCTACAGTACCGTTTTTGTTAACAACGAACTTCACGACTACGCGGCCCTGAACGTTGTTTTCGAGAGCGAGCTGAGGATAGCGGAGGTTTTCAGCGATGTATTTGAGAAGAGCAGCGTCACCGCCGGGGAATTGCGGGGGCTCTTCTACAGCGTCAAACACTTTGTCGGGAGCGGGTTCGGGTTTCTTTTCCTCAACCACTACGACTTCGGTGTGGGTCTGAGCGTTGATGATATCGTCAACACCACGGTCTTCGTTTACCTGACCGAGAGCGCGATCGTCTTCCTTGATTTCGTCCTGTGACTTGATTTCTTCGTCAACCTGGTCGTCGTCAACGATAGCAACCTCAGTTACTTTCTGAGTGTTGAGGAGGTCATCCTGGAGAACTTCCTCAAGCTCCTGCTCTTCAAATTTCTGGGGTTCTTCTTCGGGAGTCTCTTCGGCTTCCTCAGTCATGTTCATCTCCACGAGCACCTGTTCGCCTTCGTCTTCAGGACGCTCTTCAGCTTTCTGAATCACGGTGTTGACAAGCACTGCGAGGATGGCCACTACTGCGATGACGATGATAATAACGATCATAGCCTTGTTGTGACGTGAGGGCGAACCCTGACGGAGCACATATGCACCATAGTCTTTGTTTTTACCTTCAAAGATTATATCGGTCCATTCTTTTGATGAAAGATCTACATCTTTTGCCATTTCTTTGCTGAATTAGGGGTTAATATATATCTGTCATCTATTAGTTAAGGCCATGTTTACGTTTGTAAGCATCAATCATACCTTCGTCGGTTTTGTTGATGTTGTCGATCTGATAGCGAGAGATCTGGTTGATCTGCATCTCGTCGAGAGCACCGATAACCGAGGTCCATGAGGCTTCGGGAGTGGCTTTGATAATCACAACAGGACGGGTAAGGGTGGAGTCATTTCTGATCTTCTTGGCCTCGGCCTGATAGATTGAGTCGTTCTTATCCTTGTTGGGTGAGAACTTGCGGTCTTTCCAATCCTGCTTGAGCACAGCGATTTTAGCAAGCACCTGCTTGTTGCGGTTGTGGAGAATGGCACGGATGCCCTGCTGCACACCACCTTCGTTGCCGCGGAAGAATTCACGCTGCAGGTTGGAGTCTTCAAAAATAGAGTCCTGGTTTTCGTCGATAACCTGGGGTTTGCCCTCATAGAAATAAACGATGTTCAGGGGGTTGCCGTCGGCATCTCTCTTGATGGTACCGTCGTCGTTGCGGTCGGTATCAACAATGAGAGTGATGGCTTCCGACTCTTTAGCTTTGTTCATGTCCTGCTGTTCAACCTTCTCGTTGGTAGGGAGAGCGATCGAGAGGGTCTGACTCTTAATCATGGTGGTACAGAGCATGAAGAACGTGATGAGAAGCATGTTCATGTCAACCATGGGGGTGAAGTCGACATGGATGGACATCTTCTTCTGGGCGCCTTTTTTCTTTTTGCCGCCTTTATCTGATTGTTCTATCTGTGCCATGATTAATCGTTTTCAGTTTTAAGTGCAGTCATAAGCTGGAACTTATTCATCTTCAGGGTCTGGAGGTTATCAAGCACGGGGTGCATGATGGAATAGGGGGTATCCTTGCCGGCCTTCACGGTGATGCCTTCACCTTTCTTCATGAGAGCGGTGAGGTTTTCGTTCTGTGAAGAGTAGATGGCACGCATCCAGATCTGAAATTCGTTGGGAGTGTCAAGATTGGTGTTACCGTCGATGGGAATACCAACATCATTGCGCGACATGTCGCTGATGATCTTATCTTGCTCTGTTTGTGACTTGCGGAGGAACTCGGGGAGAGCCTGGAAGGGCACGCCGAAAGTTCCGATTTTGGAAAATACTTCCGCATCTTTCTCGGTAATTGCTACTTTCTTTGAAGGATGGAGACGGTTATATTCGTTGACTGCGGCAACGAGAATTTCCTTGCGGATATTCTCAGAGCCCCAGGCTCCATCGCCGGGTCCGGCATCGGGGTCAGCTTCACCGGTAATGCTTATAAAGACTTTACCTTCAGGGCTGACGAGCACCTGGGCCACATTTGAGGTTGATACCTTTTCTTCAGAAACAGATGAGGGAGTCTCAACAGTGACAGGCTCTTTCTGAAGGAAGGTAGAGGTTAACATGAAGAAAGTAAGCAAAAGAACCGTAACGTCACTCATCGCGGTCATGTCGATGAGTGTGCTCTTTCTTTTAATTTTTACTTTTCCCATATTACTCTTTATTAATAAGGATTAACTGATTGATTAAAAAGGAGTAACGGGGATTAGTGGGTAGCTGCAAAAGTTTGAACGATTGAGAAGCCGATTTCGTCGATAGCGTAGGTGAGGTTATCGATCTTGTTGGTGTAGTAGTTGTAGGAGATTACAGCGAAGGCACCGGTTGCGATACCGAAGGCGGTGTTGATAAGAGCCTCAGAGATACCGGTTGAGAGCTCGGTTGAGTCAGGAGCACCGGAAGCAGCGAGGGCCTGGAATGATTTGATCATACCGATTACAGTACCGAGAAGACCGACGAGAGTACCGAGGGTAGTCATGGTAGCAACGATGGGGAGGTTCTGCTGGAGGGCAGGCATCTCGAGAGCGGTAGCTTCTTCAACCTCTTTCTGGAGGGTAGCAACTTTCTGCTCTTTGGTGAGAACGGTGTTCTTGTCCATTTCCTCATAGCGAACGAGGGCAGCGCCTACAACGGCAGCAACTGAACCCTGCTGTTTTGAGCAGAGAGCCTTAGCACCGGCGATGTCGTTTTTGGCAAGACATTTCTTAACTTCAGCAACGAACTTGGTGATGTTGCCTTTACCTTTGGCAGATGAGAGAGCGATGTAACGCTCAACTGAGAGCACGATAACAGTGAGGAAAAGGGTCTGGAGGATAGGCACGATAACACCGCCTTTGAAGATGGTACCCCAGATATCGTTGGGACCGCCGTCTTCGTTGAAGTGCATCGGGTGACCGAACCAGAAGATGAACAGACATACTGCCACGATGAAGCAGGCAATGATTACCAAGAATGCGTTCTTGATACCGCGAACATTAGTGCCTTCTGCTTTCTTGGCAGGGCTTGTGGTGGGCTTGGTAGCTTCCATAATTGATTGTTAGATGATTGATTGTTAGATTATTGGTTATTATAAAGTTAAAATTTTGTCTCTTGTCGGAGATATGGTATTAGTCTCAAAGGCGTGAATCAACTCATACATGCCAATCAAACTTAGTTGCAAATTTAGGATAAGTTTTTAAGTTTGCAAAACTTTTGGTATAGTTTTTCGGCATTTTTGGGAAAGAAGGGAGAATTTTCAACCGTTTTAGTCGAATGAGGAGCCGCTCATGGTGAGAGTGGAGAGTCTTTGGGGGGAGAGAAGTGAGGCGGCTTCGAGCAGCGAGGAGGGGGTGACGGTGTCGAGCAGGGCGAGACGCTGCTCGAGGGGGAGGCAGGCGTTGTGGCGCATGAGCCGGCGGGGGAGGGAGAGGGCTTCGGTTTCGGGCTGCAGGCGGGTGAGCAACAGCTGTCCGGCAAACTGCTTGCGGGCGCGGTCGAGGCGCGCTGAGCCGATGAGGCCGGTGGAGAGACGGCGCAGGTTGCGGAATATGATGTCGACACACTGCTCGGTGTCTTCGGGCGCGCAACCGAAATATATAGAGGTGACGCCGGTGTCGGTGAGCAGGGCCGAGGAGGCCTCGACGTTGTAAACCAATCCGCGTTTTTCCCTCAGCTCGAGGTTGAGCAGGGAGTTCATGCCGGGGCCACCGATCATGTTGGTGAGCAGGTTGAGCGACAGGGCGAGGGGGGAGCGGCACGACAGGGTGGGGGCGCCGATGATGGTGTGGGCCTGATGGGTGTCACACTCTATGACCTTGCGGAACGGAGCCGAGGGCTGAGGCACTGTGCGGAGAGGGAGACCGTTGCCTCGGGGCAGGGAGGAGAAGCGGGCCACGGCGCGGTGGAAAGACTGAAGAGAGGAGGGGCCCATATAGAACACCACGCTGCGGTCGGCGGTGAAGGAGGTCTCGACATAGCGGCGGCACACTTCGGAGGTGAAGCCTGAGAGGGAGCGGGCGTCGCCGAGAATGTTGTGGCCGAGAGGTGAACCGGCAAAGAGGAGGTCCTCGAAATCATCGGCTATCGACTCGGCGGGGATGTCGCGGTAGGATGAGATTTCTTCTTCGACCACTTCGCGCTCGCGGTTGATTTCTTCAACGGGAAACACGGGGTCGGTGACAATGTCGGCCACCAGCGACGAGGCCATGGCGAGATGTCCGGGCGGGAAGATGGCATAGACCACCGTTTCTTCTTTGGTGGTGTAGGCGTTGAGCTCGCCGCCGACTTTTTCGATGGTGTTGATGATTTTGAGAGAGGAGCGGTTGGAGGTGCCTTTAAATATGGTGTGCTCCACAAAGTGGGCGAGACCGTGTTGCGAGGGGGATTCGTCTCTCGAGCCGGCATCGAAGGCTATTCCGAAATATTCTCCGCTGAGCTGACTGTGGAGATAGACGGTGCGGATGCCCTCGGGGGTGGTGCTGATAACGGGAAGGGATTGGGCTGGCATTGAGATGTTGCAAACCCGACCCGGCCTGAGGTTAAAATCAAAGGTCGGGTCGGGTGTAGGGATTTATGTCTATATTTTATATATAGGTGTCAAGGATAATTACTGGAGGCCGAAAACGGCAACCGAGCGGTCGATTTTAGACACGAGACCCTGAAGCACCTTGCCCGGGCCGAGCTCAACAAATTCGGTGGCTCCGTCGGCAATCATGTTTTTGACGGTCTGAGTCCAGCGCACGGGGGCGGTGAGCTGAGCCACGAGGTTGGCTTTGATTTCGGCGGGGTCGGTGTGGGGAAGGGCGTCGACGTTCTGATAAACGGGACACTGAGGCACCGAGAACTCGGTCTTTTCGATGGCTTCGGCGAGCTCGGCGCGGGCGGCCTCCATGCAGGGTGAGTGGAAAGCACCCCCTACCTTGAGCTTGAGGGCGCGTTTGGCACCGGCTTTGAGCAGCTGCTCGCAAGCGGCGTCGATGGCTTCCATTTCGCCGGAGATTACAATCTGACCGGGGCAGTTATAGTTGGCGCAAACCACCACTCCGGGAATCGAGGCGCAGATTTCTTCTACTTTCTCGTCGGGGAGGGCAAGCACGGCGGCCATTGTCGAGGGTTTGAGCTCGCAAGCTTTCTGCATGGCCATGGCGCGGGCGTAGACCAGACGGAGGCCATCCTCGAATTTGAGAGCGCCGGCGGCAACCAGAGCTGAAAATTCGCCGAGTGAATGGCCGGCTACCATGTCGGGATTAAATTCGCTGCCGAGAGTCTTGGCGAGGATAACCGAGTGGAGGAAAATGGCAGGCTGGGTGACGCGGGTCTGTTTGAGCTCCTCGTCAGTGCCGTTAAACATTATGTCGGTGATCTTGAAACCGAGAATCTCGTTGGCTTTATCAAACATTTCGCGGGCCACAGGGTTGGTGTCATAGAGATCCTTACCCATGCCCACAAACTGAGCGCCCTGTCCGGGGAAAACAAAAGCTTTCATAGAAAAAAGTTGAAGTTATTGAATTGGGCTGCAAAGTTACGAAATAAACCTCAACCGCCCAAATCCCCTCGGATGGAGGGGTTAGTTGAAAATAAATTTATACCTTTGAGTAGAGGGAGAACTCGCAGCCGAAATCTTCGACAAGTTTATTATCGAGCTCGTCGGCCTTTGCGGCGAGGTTGACGATATTGTCGAGGATGCGCTCGGAGGAGTCGCCGGTGATGTCAGCCATGTGAATACGGTAACATAAATATATCTGTCGGCCATCCACCCCCATCTTGTAGGGATAGAAATCGGTGGAGAGCATGTAGTCGAGCACAGGCTCAACGTTCTTCTTGGGCAACAGATTGATGGGCGAAAGAGCGAAGAGATAGTTGCGGTCGTAGACAAAGAGCCTTATCTCGGAACTGCCGCGATGAAACACCCAAGTGTTGTAGCCATTGCGTGCGAGCACGGGATTGATGCCCATGCGGGAGATGGCAGTTTCGCAGAATTCGGCCAACGGCGAGAGCTCGTGCTCGGCCATCACACGCTTGTCGAGGCGGGCGCCGCATGAAGGGCAGTATTCTTCGTCGGCACTTATAAGCTCGTCGCAGCTGTCGCATTGAACGTGAAATTCGCTTCGGTCGAGATTTTCGATAGCTCCAAGCAATTGCCTGAGCGCCTCGATGCGCACGCCGAATCCCATATTGTCGGCACTCTCTGAGGCAAATTTGCTGACGGTAACACCAATTACTTCGCCTTTGTCGTTAATAATCGGGCCTCCGGAGTTGCCCGGATTAACCGGCGCATCGACCTGAATATAATATTTGCCGTCGATTAGCTGACGAGGTGATGAAAGGGAGCCCTCGGTTATGGTGAAAGGCATACCGAAGGGGTAACCGGCAACGCGCACCTTCGAACCAATGGCAGGGTCATTGTCGCCGGCGAGCTCAAAGTCGGGCAGATGGCTGAAATCGGCATCCACAGCCAACAAGGCAAGGTCGAGCTCGGGATTTACAGCTACCACGCGAGCTTCGTAGGGGTTACGGTCATTGTCGTGAACGGCTACGGTGCGATAGCCTGTCACAACGTGATAAATTGTCACGAAGATGTCGTGCTGCTTGAGATAAAAGCAGCTTCCCGACCCATCTGAATGGGTCACCTTATATATGAGTTTGTTAATATCGGGAGTCATAAGGAAATGGAAGTTATGATTGGAAACTTAACGGCTCGACTGCCGGCTTACTGCCCGAGGGCATTGAGCATAATCATCTGGAGCTGAGTGGCCAGACGCATATAGGTGGCAGTGTCACCGGCTTTGAGGGCTTCGTCCATCTGTCGCTGGATGGCCACAATTTCGTCGCCGCTCATCGCCTCAACTATCTTTTGGTGGGCAGCCGTCACATTGGCATGAGCCTGAGCCAAAGCCTCCTCATCTTCCTCCTCGTCTTCTTCGTCTTCTTCATCTTCGTCAACTTCATCCTGCAGCTCCTCATCATCGTCATCATCCGGAATTTCGAGGTCGCCATCCATAATCCTGTCGAGAGCGGCGAGGAGTATCTGAGCGGCATCCTTGACAGGCAACGAGGCACTTTCGCGCAGAGCTGTCACCACGAGATATTCGAGCAACAGCGGTAGGTTGCTATCGGTCAGAAGACGATAGAATGAATAGTAGATGCGCACCACCACCTGGTCGTAGTCCTTGCGTTGCATTGCCTCGGTTACTCCCTCATGGAGCGACTCGAATTCTTCCTGCACGCTCTGCAGGGGCGAGTGAATTTTCAATGACACCATCATCTCAACCGAGTAGAGATCTTTGGCGAGTTCCGGCTTGGGCATGTCGAGGAGCCTGCGGAGGAATGTGGTGCCGCGCCCCACGAGTTCCTCAAGCGGGCGCTCATCGTTGATGGCCTCAACAGCTTTATCAATCTCGTTTATGAGCTGTCCCTGCGGGTTGGCAAAGAATACAAATTGCTGAATTGCCCCGGCCACCACAGTCCATGCATAGATGTAGTTGCGCTTGGAGCAGTAGTCGGCGGCAGCATTGAGCGCCTGTTCTCCAACGGTGTGGAGGCCGGCATATACAGCATCGACCTCGGCGGGAGAATAGGGGGTGACACGAGGAGCGTAGCAGCGCTCGGCATTGAAGCTCGTGCACAGCTCGTCGTCGTAGCGGTCACCCACAGCGCAGATGTTGTGGATTACGGCATGAATCTTATGAGGATGGGTGTCGGTGATCGGGCATGAATACTCCATCTGCAGGCAGTCGCCATTCTTGACAAATCGCGCCAGCATCAGATTGTTGATATTCATCTCTGCAATGCGCCGCAGCATGGCTACCCTACCTTTCTGAGGCAGCTTGAGGAAATCGGCTGTGATGTGGAGCGCGTCGGTGGTGAGACGAATATTCACTACAATCGATCCGTGAGGGATGCTGTAGGAGGTGCCGTCGGCATTACCGTAGCGCTCAGCAAAGTCACCGTCGAGAGCATCGACGAGCAACTTCAGTGATTTCAGATAATCATGGTTTTCGAACGCCTCGACGGCCTCAGCCATAATCTCGCCATCGGTATAGACGAGTTGCTGTTTGGCAGCCGGCGGAATGTAGGGAAATGATTGTTTCATTTCTCGCAAGGATTTTATTTTAAATAAAGGAATATTTGCCGGCTACAAAACTATGTAACAGATTATATAAACCAACACTTTGCTGAGATAACCACTCCCCGAAGCTACAATTTATGACCTGTTTTTATGCGGTTGTCCGCCGGAGGAGGGGTTAGTTGAAAATGTCAGTGTCGTCGGAGAGGTTTGAGAGGTCGTCTTCGTCATAACCCTCGCCGCCATAGATGTCGTCGTTAAACTCGAAGTCGTCGGCAGCGGCGGCCTTGGTTTTGGCCTTGGCGTCGATGTCGTCGGTGAAATGGTCGAGGTCGACAAACTGTTTGGGAGGCTGACCCACCGAGACGGTTGTCACGGGGTCCATGAGAGTCTTGTTGGTCTCGATTTTCTTGAGCTCCATGAAGAAGCAGCGGTCGGTCATGTAGTCGAACACGAAAATCAGTCTCTGACCCTCATCTTCGATCAGGTCGATGAGCGAATAGTCTTCCATGAGCAGGATGTCGTCTTCAGAGTTATCCATGCCCATGTCTTCGAGAGTTATCTCCTGCTCTTTCTCCCAGTTGTCATCGCAGAGGAAAAAAGAGTTCATCTGATTTTTGTCATACCCCACGGCGTCGCAGATGGCATTGCGCAGCTGAAGAAACGAGGCGTCGGAGTCGATGGCTATTTCACGTTTGAAGTTGTCAACTTCATCAGAAACGAGACGAAAATTATAGATCATATTATGATTGTTGGTCTTGACATTTGTTTGATGTTGCGAAGTTAATAATCATATATACAATACACCAAAAATATCGGTTATTTTTTTGATGAAAAATGATATTTGCCTCGCGACAGGGTAGCGGGAACGGAAAGGGTGAGAGAGGCAGGGCGGAAGTTTTCGGGCTGATTATGAATTTGTCAGGGCGCGGAATGCCGCCAGATGCTCAGTCACCGTCTTGTCGATGGTGAACTCTGACGCACGCCTGATGAGAAAGTCGGAATATCGTTTCAGCTCCTCCTCAGTCATGTTTCTCACCCTGCGGATTGCCTGGAGGAGCGATCGGGGGTTGTCCGGAGTTGCGAGGAGAGAGGGATAATCCTCTGAAAGAAACTCAACCGCGCTGCCGCTGCCAAGGGTGCTGACTATCGGTGTGCCGAGCGACGCGGCTTCATTGACCACAAGGCCCCAGCACTCCTTGCGCGACGGAAGGAGAAGCATCGAGCAACGGAGATAGAGGTCGGTGAGTTCCTTTTTCTGCAGGAAGGGAATGACGGTGATGTTGCTGTCTTCACCCTCGGTTGATATTCCCATATCGGAGATGAATTGCCCGGTTTTGCCTCCTGTGCCGACAAAGATATAGGGTATCGAGCGGTCGGCGCGGGCTGCCGCGAGGGCAACGTCGAGACCCTTGTAACCGGCATATTGGCCAACGACCAATACCGGCGCCATAAGATCGGGAAGACCCGCCTCGCGGCGCAAATCCTTATTGCGGCTTGTGTCGGCTGCCGAGACCGAGGAGAAAGAGTAGGGGAAAACCGGTGTGTCGCCGGTGATGCACTCAATCGAGCGCGCCACCGATTTTCCGGCCGTGACATATCCGGAAGCTCCCGAGAGGGCGGCTTTTTTGAGCGCAGACTTTATGCCGGTGCCGAAAAAAATCTCTCCGTCAAGATTGATGAGAAAACGGAGCTTAAGCATACGGCAGATGGCTATGGCGCTCAATCCGGTGAGAGTATTGACACACCCCACGATTATGATGCCGTCGGAAAACGATTTGAGGCGACGGTAGAGAGTGCGCAGGCGCGCAAGCTTATTGTCGGGGAGATAGGAAACTTTCAGCCCCTCGGTGGCCGCGATGCTCTTAGCCCACTCCTTGTTGCGCTCGCCCGAATCGGGAGTGTCATACACAACTTCAAGGTCCACGTCATGTGACAGCAGATTGAAAAACGCCACCCGATAAGGTACTTCCTTGTTTGTCAGATATAATACTTTCATCAGAACGGAGATGATTGTTTGATGTTGCGAAGTTAATAATCAAAAATATAATCCGCCAAAAATATCAGTTGTTTTTTGATGAAAAATGCTATTAGCCTCACAATTGGGTGACGGAGATGTCGGAATGGGAGTGACCCGGCTGCATCTTTACGTTGATTTGCACAGGAATACGCTCCCTGAGCTCCTCGATGTGGCTGATGATGCCCACGCGGCGGCGTGCCGAGGTGTGGAGGGAGCGGAGGGTTTCAACGGCCCGCTGAAGAGGCTCGCCGCTGAGGCTGCCGAAGCCTTCGTCGATAAAGAGCAGGTTGACGTCGAGATTGCGCGAGATGTCGCTCAGGGCAAGCGCGAGGGCAAGCGACACGAGAAAACTCTCGCCGCCCGAGATGGTGGAGGTGGCGCGTCGGGCGCCACTCTGATAAGCGTCGATTATTGAGATGAGAAATGTGCCGGGCTCGACCGAGAGGGAGTAGCGTGGGGAGAGGGCGTGCATGTAACTGTTGGCGGCGTTGATGAGCGAGGCGAGCACATAGCTCTGGGCCACGCGTTTGAATTTTGAGCCGGTGGCGTCGCCTATCATGCGGTCGAGGCGGCTCCAGCGGGCATGTTCCTCGCGGCATCGGTCGGCGGTTTCGATGAGGGTTTGCATCTCCTGCTGCCTGAGGAGGTCCTGACGGAGCTTTTCGCCGAGGGCGCCCGATTGCTCGCTGAGGGCTCTGACAAGAGCGTCGGCCTGAGCTATCTGCTCGCGCAGTGTGTCGGCATTGCAGCTCTCGGGGTCCAGGTCGGGGCGAAGCGCTCTGTGGGCCGCGAGCCGGGAGCGGGAGGAATCGAGAGAGAGTGTCGCCGATTCGAGGGCGGCGCGGGAGGCCTTGATTTCGTTTTTGAGGTCGGCGAGGCGGAGGTCGGTGATGGCGGCAAGCGATTCGAGGAGGCTCTCCGAAAAGTCGGGGTTGAGCTCGATGAAGCTGTCGACAATCTGACGGTTGCGGCTGAGCAGCGAGGTGTGGGTCTCGATAAAGGCGTTGGCCGCCGTGAGCGAACGGTAGATTTCCACCCCTTTCTCCCTGATGTCGGGCATGGGGCGCGCCTCGGCTGGGGGAGTGGTGGCCCATGCGGGGCACTCGGTGAGTATGCCGGTGAGGGTGGGGCTGAGGATATCCCTCAGGTTGCGGGCTTCAAGGAGTCGGTTTTTGAGCTCCTCAATGTGGCTGCTTATATTATTATAGGTGTCGGTGGCTTGGTTGATGAGTTGCTTGAGGAGCTGAGGTTGGGTGTCGGGGTCGGCCTGCCATGAGGTTTGTCCGAGGTAAGTTCTGACTTTTTGCAACTCTTCGGCGCGGCGCAGTCGGTTGTCGGAAATGAGGCGGAGGGTGGCTGAGATTTTAGAATTTGCCTCGTTGAGACGCGTGTCGGCGGTGGCAAGAGCCGCGGCGGTGAGGTCTTTTTGCTTGCCGGCCCGCTCATAGAGGCCGATGATTTCCTTAAGTTGCCTGTCGAGAGCCTCCCCCTCGGCGATTTTTTTGCCGAGGTCGGCTATCGAGGCGTTATGCCGCCCGATGAGCGAGGCTATAAGCTCGGGCGTTGTGGATTGGGGGGTGAGGCCGCAGGCGAGGCAGGAGGTCTCAAATTCCTTGCCGGCGGTTTCGACCGAATGGTCGGCCCGGAATTTTTCGCGTCGGCGAGAGAGATTTTTTTCGATCTGATCAGCGGCAACTTTGAGCCGGTCGAGGCGGCGGGTGAGGTTGTCGCGACGGGTCTCGGCCTCTTCGAGCGAGCGGGCGGCTTTTTCGACCATGAGGGTGAAGCGGCTTTCGTCGGCGTGGATATGCTCAACGGTCGAGCCACACACCGGGCACTCGTCGCCCACCTTGAGCGAGGCCCTGAGTTGGCGGGTGATGTCGTTGACGGTCAGCTCGATCGAGCTGAGAAACTCCTTTCGCTCTCTCACCACTGTGAGGGCTTCGGCCACGAGCGGCGTCGTGGTGCGGATCTCTTCGGCGGTTTTTTCGAGCTCGCGGCTGTCGCTCTCAATAGCTTCGCTCTCTTCGCGCCGGCGGCGGGAGGCGTCGCTAAACTTGTTGAGGGCATCGAGGCATTTGTCGAGGCGACGGATATTATCGGCTGCGACCTCTTTATCGGTTCTGAGTCGGGGGAGGCCGGTTTTTTCGAGCTGAGCGGAGAGAGTGCGTGTTTCCTCCCGCATTTTTCCTACCTGCGCTTGCAGCTTATCGAGTTCGGCCGCGGTCTTTTCTCTATCGGGCTGCAAGCGCCCGGCGATGAGCTCGCGGGTGATGGTGACCTCGTTGTTGAGCTTCTGCTCCTGAGAGTCGATGTTGGAAATGTTGTCGAGCAACAGGCTCAGCGACTCATTGTTGGCGAAAACATCCTTGTAGGGGAGCAGCTCGGCGAGCTCACCGTTGAGCCGGGTAATTTGGTTTTCTACCTCTGAAATTGAGTTGAGAATGAAATTATGCCCCTGAAGAAACGCTTGAAATTCCTTATGCAATCCGCTAATTTTTAGCTGCATGTCGACTATGAGTCTTGTCTCGTTATTGAGGTTGCGCAAGGCTGTGCGCGGCTCGGCAGAGAGAGCATGGCGCTCGATAAGCTGCTCCATCTCCCTGAACCGATCGGAGCTGATGCGGCTCTGAGCGTCATCGAGGGTCTTTTGAGCCGTTTTGACCGACTCTTCGAGCTTGGCAAGGTCGGTTAGCCACGCAAGGAGCTGCTCATCAGAGTTTTTGCTTTTGCAAATCTCCACGCGGCGGTTGGCGATGGTCTCCAGTTCGGCGTTGATCTGCTCCTTCTCCTCGGGCGTGAGCAGCCGGGTGTCCTTGATTTTCTCATTGGCTTTGTCGAGCGCTTCGAGCTTCTCACGGGTGATGTCGTAGACCGATTTTCCGATGCGCGAATAGATATCCACGCCGGTGATTTTTTCGAGAATATCCGCCTTTTCGTTGTCTTTGGAGTTGAGAAAGCGGGTAAATTCTCCCTGGGCGAGCATCGTTGTGCGGCAGAACTGGTTGAAATCCATCCCTACGGCTTTGAGAATCTCAGCCTTGATTTCCTTGTCTTTGGTGAGAGTGAGGCCGGTGGTGAGGTTGGTGAGGCTCCATTTCTTGCTCTGAATCTTGCCGTCAGCTTTGCAACGGGCCCTCTGAACAGACCACACGGCTTCATATTCGGTATTGTCGGCGCTGCTGAAATAGAGGGTGGCTGAGGCAAAGCCGGTGTTGCGCCTCATGATCTGCAGTGGGTCGGTGACGCGGATTTCTTTTTCACCCTCTTTTAATGAGCCCTGCATTTCGCTGTTGGCCAACCGCGGGGTGGTGGCATAGAGCGCGAGGCATATCGAGTCGAGAATGGTTGATTTGCCGGCTCCTGTGCGGCCGGTGATGAGAAAGACCTCGGCAGAGTGCAGGGGCTCGGCTTCAAAGTCGATGGTGCCGTCGACTATCGAAGCTATGTTGCGGATTATCAGTTTCTTGATTTTCATTTGCGTTGGTCGTCGGTGGTGCGGGCAATAGCTTCGTTAAACATCGCGGTCATGTCGTCGTCAAATTCGATGCCGAGATCAGCGGCATAGCGCTCGGCCACGCTCAGGGGTGAGAGTTTCTTAAACTCGCTCACGGTTATCATTCTCGGGTCGGCGCCGCCGGAGCGCGGGCGGGTGATATTGAAAAGGCAGAAGCGCGCCTGCTTTCCTTCAAGAAGGAGGTTGATTTCGTCGTCGGCATGGGGCGGCAGAAAATCGCTCACCTCGACCTGCAGCCTCAGATAGGCCGGGAGGTCGGCGGGAAATTGCCTGACCATCTCCTTTATCTCCTCCCATTTCGCAAACCCCTCGGCGGGGAGAGAGAGCAGAGGGCGCGGGTTGGAAATTTCTATTTCGGTGATGACGGGCGGAAGGCCGTGGCCTTCTATCTCGACGAGGCTCACCGAATGAGGATAGTTTTCGTCGAAACTTACGGCTATCGGGCTGCCTGAATATCTCAGTCTGTGGCCGGTGTGGGGGAGGGTCTGAGGCTTGTGGATGTGGCCGAGCGCAACGTAGTCAAACTCCTGACTGAAAGTAGAGGTAGGAATAGAATCTATACCACCGGTTGAGGTAAGCATCATGCTTCGGTCATGGCCTGTGAGATCGCAGTCGGCCACAGTTGTGTGGGCCATCAGCACTACAGGGAGATTGCTCCGGTTTCGGCTGCCGACTTCCTCGGCAATGTTGGTAAAGACAATCTCCGACAGATTACGGTTATAGAAATTGCGGTTGTAGAAATAGGGTATCGCCACTACAATTCCTTTATCTCCTATGGGGATGATGTGGGCGTCGGGATTATCGGGGTGGAGAGTGCCGACGGCGTGAACGTTGAGGGCCTGCCACGGTTTGCGGAACACCTCGTGGCGCGAGGGGCTGTCGTGATTGCCCGCCGTGGCCACAATTATCATTTCGGGCGCGAGGGAGTGAAACCGGCTGAGCGCATCGGCATAAAACGACTGCCATTCGGCCGAAGGCTGGGAATTGTGGAATATATCACCGCTAATCGCAAGAACGTCAGGCTGATGAGTGGCTATTATCTCTCTCAGGCGGTCGATGAAAAACTGATGTTCTTCGCGTCGGTTATAGCTATAGAGGGTTTGGCCGAGGTGCCAGTCGGAGGTGTGGAGGAGCTTTAACATCAAAAAAATAAAAGCCGGACTAACCGGCATTGGCAAAGAGTTGCAAATCAATATTTAAGCCGCTCGCTTCCTGCCAAATCAGGCGAGGATGAGCTGCTCGATCTTTGAAATATCGTCGCGGAGCTGCTTGTCGACGGCGATGCGCTCGTCGATGTTGTTGCAGCCATGTTTAACGGTGGCATGGGTGCGCGACAGACGGTGACCGATGGCCACGAGCGACATGTTGGCGTGTTTCTTTGAAAGATACATCACGAGCTGGCGGGCATCGCTCACCTGACGTGTGCGCGAGTTGCTGAAAATTGACTCGGGAGTAACGTCGAAGTAATCGCTCACCTCTTTAAGAACCATCTCGAAGTTGATGGTTTTCTTGTTGATTTTCACCGAATTGTTGATCACTCTCTTGGCAAGGTCGAGGGTGATTTCGCGGCTGAGGCACATAGAGTGGGCCAACAGCGACACGACAATACCTTCGAGCTCGCGCACCGAGCTGGTGATGTTTGAAGCGATATATTCTATAACATCGTCGGGTATGGTGAGACCGTCCTGAGCGGCGCGCTGACGGAGCGCCTGAATGCGCAGATTGTAGTCGGGGCTGCCGAGCTGGGCGGTAGCTCCCCATCTGAAACGCGAAATCAAACGCTGCTCCATGCCTTCCATGAGGGAGGGGCTGCAGTCGCTCGACAGAATGAGCTGTTTCTGATGCTGGTGGAGGTGATTGAAGATATGGAAGAATGTGCCCTGGGTCGACTTCTTTCCGATGAGATCCTGAATGTCGTCGATTATAAGCACGTCAATACTCTGATAGAAAGCGATAAAGTCGTTGGTGCGACCCTGACGCACGGCTGTGGTGTATTGAGCCTCAAACTCGCGGGCGGTGACATAGAGCACTCTCGAGCGCGGGTCTCTCTCCTTGATTCTTATGCCGATAGCCTCGATGAGGTGGGTTTTCCCCACACCGGGAGCTCCGAATACAAAGAGGGGATTGAATGTTTTGCACTTCGGGTCGTTGGCAATCGCCTCGCCAATCGAACGAGCCACCTGGTTACACTCGCTCTGACAATAGTTCTCAAAGGTGTAATGAGGGTTGAGCTGAGGGTCAATGGTGGTGTGGGGCGTCTGAACAAACGGGTTGGATGTGGCGCCGGGAAGCGGTTTTGCGTCGGGAGAGGGTTTTGAGTCGGCGAGGGTAACCGAAGTTGTGGGGTCGTTACCAACCTGCTCATACTGATAGCCGAGCTTGTGTCCGGGACCGAAAACTCTGGCCAAAGTGCTGCCCAACAGGCGATAGTAGTTACCTTCGAGCTGCTCCACAAAGAATGGCGAGGGCACACGCAGGATTATCTGCCCGTCGTCGGCGAGAACGCAGACAATGGGCTTGAACCATGCGTTGTATTGCTCGGGAGAAACATTGTCGCGGATTATTCTAAGACAATCTTCCCATTGCTTTGTGCAGTTGTTGGTCATTTAGCTCGGTTTATTATCCGGGGGATTAATTCAGGTACAAAATTCCGAAGTTTTTTCTGAAAAAACAAATGAGAAAAAATTTGGAAAATTGCGGGCTGCTACAACTATATTGACTTTCAATAAGTTGCGCGACCCTTTGAGGGTGGCTATTGCTTCTCTTTTGTTTACTTGCGTTTAATTCGCTGAATGTTAGCGCTATGACGAATTTCGCTAAAGCTTGACTTTAATCACGCAAGTCATCAAACGGGGCTAAAACGGTGATTTTAGATTGATTTGGCGCGAAGATTGATTTCGGCTTATTTTAATTGAGTTAAGATAAGCTGAAACAGTTGTGACATCCCTCCAAAGAGGGGTCACAGAGCTGCCAAATCAGAGAAGTTTGATGGAGATATAGCGCTTGGGATTGCGTTTGATGTCAACAAAGAGCGAGTCGAGGCTGGCAACGGTTGAGTTGAGATTGTTGTAGAGCTCGGGGTTGTGGAGCAACAGGCCGAGCGAAGAATCATTGCTGTCGAGAGCCTTGACAACAGCGTCGAGACGAGCAGTGAGCGATCTTACATTTTCTACGGTTTGGTCGAGCGGCATTTCGTTGAGGCTTGCTGTGAGCGAGTCGAGGTGCTGGGTGATGCTGCCCACGTTGTCAAATGTGGTGCGGGCCGACGAGGTAATGGCAGGGAGGGGAGCCATTGTGCGGGTGAGCAGGGCTGACGAGGTTTCGAGGTTGGCGGTAATCGCATCGAGGCGCTTGATCGAGGCTGCGAGAGCGGGATCTGCAGCGAGAGCGTTGACTGTGGCGAGCAGCGAATCAACTTTGGGAAGAATCGAGGTGATGGCGGGCATGAGGTCGGTGCCGATGCTCTCCATCATGCCTGAGGCGGTGGTGCCTTCGAGCTGGTCGCCTACCGCGAGGAAATCAGTACCGGGAGCCATCTGCAGATCAACCGAAGCGGTGCCGAGCAGGTCGGAAACAATCACGGCTTTGGTGCCTTTGGTGACTTTGAGGTGCTTGTCGAGGCTGAGCTCTACCTTCACATGGCCGGGATTGTCATATTCATAGACAATATCCTTTACGAGACCGACCTTAAAGCCATTGAGGGTTACGGGCGCACTCTGGGTGAGACCGGTAACATTGGTATATGTGGCGTAATAGTAGTTGGAATCTTTAAAGATGTTGATGCCTTTGAGGTAGTTAATGCCGAAAAACAGCACCAGACATGCTATCAGTACCGATAGACCGATCGTGAGTTCTTTCTTGTATTTGTTCATCGCTAATGAGTTGAAATTTCTTGATTATGGGGTTGAGTTATTTAGTTCGGGGGGATGGGTCAGTCAATCCGTTGGTTGTTTTCGAGCTTCACGACAAAAGCGTCGGGAAAATATTTCTTGACCTTAGGGAGATAGTTGGTGGCCTCTTCGAGGGTGTCAAAACTCCCGGAGGTGTATTTCACCATTCCCTGATGATTATAACTGCCAATGTCGGGAAGATTTTTCAGCCGGCGATCGGTGAGTTTGAGAGGCGTGGAGGATACATAGAATTGCACCTTATATTTCACTCCTTCCTCCACCGGGGCGGTTGGCTGAGTTTCGTCGACAAGTTGTTCGGCCGGTTCCATGTCGGTGACAGGCTCCTTTTTTACAACAGGGGGAAGCTTCTCATTGTTTCGCAGACGGATATTTCGGTCAATCTCCTCGCGATATTGATCCACGCCGCTATAGATCGCTTCGGCCAGTTGCTGGCGCCCCTCGTCGGAAGCAAGATATTGCTCCACAGTGGGATTGCAGATAAAATCGAGCTCTACCAGCACTGCCGGCATGGCGGTGTTGCGAAGCACCGAAAAAGGGGCCTGACGCACTCCGCGGTCTTTGCGTCCCGCCTCGCTGACAAGTTGTTGCTGAATGTAGTTGGCCACCTTGAGACTCTGCTCCATGTGGAGATTTTGGTCCATCTGGAAGATGATGTAGCTTTCGGCAGAGTTGGGGTCAAAGCCGTGATATTCGGTTGAATAGTCAGGTTCGAGGGTCAGCACTGAGTTTTCGCGCATGGCCACGGCGAGGTTTTCGTCGCTGCGGCTCAGACCCATAGTATAGACCGAGGCGCCGCAGACGGTTGTGCGGTTTTTTGATTTCTTGTCAACCGAATTGGTGTGGATCGACACAAAAAGGTCGCCACCGCAGTTGTTGGCTATTTTGGCGCGCTTGCCGAGAGTGACAAACGAATCATCGTCGCGGGTCATTATTACCTCAAAATTGTCATTCTCGCTCAATAGCTTGGCCAGTCGCTGAGCCACGCTGAGGTTAATATCCTTTTCAGAAGTTATCCTGCCTATCGCGCCATGGTCATGGTCGCCGTGACCCGCGTCGATCACCACCTTAAAGAGCTGTTTCTTAGGGGGTGTGACGGTCTTTGCCGCCGAGAGCAACGCCGGCAGCAGCATGACCGTAATTATCAATATTGACAGTTTTATGAGGCGCGGAAAGTTGGGCATCCGGGATGGGAAATTTTGAAGGATTTATCAAAACCAACCACAAAATTACAAAAAATAGTGTCACTACGGCACATAATAATTCTATTCTGGCTCAAAATTCCAATCCCGTCAACATTTTTTCCACATTTTTTATTTTAAGGAGAGCAACAATGAGCGCGAGACCTGCGTTAGTAAGAAAGTTAAAGTTCCACGCCTATGAATAAATTATTCTTTCTTCTCCCCGCGCTGTTAATGCTCCTCTCAGCTACCGGCTGTAAAGATGGATCTCGATCGACTGTTGAAACTCAAACGGTTGTAAGTGAGTCGGTTGAGATTGTGCGCCTCGACAGCCTGATGGCTCTGCCGGGGTATGATATTCAGACCGATTCGGTCAACGGCAAAGCGGTAACGGCCCTAATCGAGGCGGTCGGTGCTGCTGATGCGGATGAATACACATCTTCGCGCGCCTTCATGATATTCGGCCGGGACACCCGCAACCGTCTCACCGATCTTTCAGGGGTGGAAAACAGTCTCGGGATTGTGAAAGCCCGTCTCGACAGCTTCCCTGACAGGGTCTATGGCGTGGTGTGGCCTTTCCGCCAGACCGTTATGGTAGGCGACAGCCTCGTGATGGTTGCCCTCAACCATTATCTAGGCGCCGACTATGAGGGTTATGCGGGTATGCCTATCTATCAGAAAGCGCTCAAAACTCCCGACCGAATAGTCTATGATGTGGCTGAGGCTTGGCTCTCTTCCCGCTATCCTTACAAGAAAAACGCAGGGCAGAAAGTCTCCAACCGCATGTTTTATGAGGGTGCGCTGATGCTCACCCTCAAAGAAGCCACCGCAACCGACAATGAGTGGCAGCTGCTCGGCATGACCCCCGACGAATGGCAGACCGCCAAGGGAGCTGAAGCTGAGGCGTGGCGCGAAATGGCTGCCCGTCAGATGCTTTTCTCAGACTCTCCCGAGGTGGAGATGAAACTCTTTGACCCCGCGCCCTCAACTGTTGTTGGCGAAATGGTGCTTCCGGCAAGAATGGGCCGTTTCATCGGCATGAGGATGGTGGAAAGCTATCTTGCCTCCCATCCCGGCGAAACTCCTCAGAATCTTTTGAGCTCGGAGATTTATAACGACCGTGACGTGATGAAACTCTCGGGCTATCACCCGCAATAAACGTCAGGCAAACAGCTCCTTGAAGGCGTCTTCAACCTTCGACGCCTCGATGACCTTGATTTTGCGAGAGGAGGCTTCGCTACCTTTCAGGTTGCCGCGAGGAATGATGATGCGGCTCATGCCGAGCTTCTCGGCTTCGGCGATGCGCTGCTCGATTCTCACCACCGGGCGCAGCTCGCCCGACAAACCCACCTCGGCGGCAAAAGCTGTCTCGGGTGGAATGGCGATGTCGACATTCGACGACAGGATAGCCGCCACCACAGCCAGGTCGAGAGCGGGATCGTTGACCTTCAGGCCGCCCGCAATGTTGAGAAACACATCTTTTTGGGCGAGCTTAAATCCGACCCTTTTTTCGAGCACCGCCAGCAGCATGTTCATTCGCCTCTGGTCAAAACCGTTGACCGAGCGCTGAGGTGTGCCATAGGCTGCCGAGCTTACAAGAGCCTGAACCTCAATCAGCAGGGGACGCATACCCTCTACGGTCACTCCGATGGCTATGCCCGATAGTTGCTGCTGATCCTCGCCGCGCGTGGTGAGCAGCATTTCCGACGGATTGGCCACCTCGCGCAATCCGCGGCGGCACATTTCATAGATGCCCAGCTCGGAGGTTGAGCCGAAACGGTTTTTGATGGAGCGAAGCAGGCGGAAAAGGTAATTGCTGTCGCCCTCAAACTGAAGCACGGCGTCGACGATATGTTCAAGCACCTTAGGACCGGCAATGCTGCCGTCTTTGGTGATGTGACCTATTATTATTACCGGCACTCCGGTCTCTTTGGCAAAACGTTGCAATTGGGCGGCACATTCCCTCACCTGACTCACCGAACCGGCTGTCGACTCAAGAGTGTCGGAGGCAATGGTCTGAATCGAGTCGATCACCAGCAGCTCGGGCTTGACCTCCTCGATGTGGCTGAAAATTGTTTCGAGCGACGTTTCGCAAGCTATAAACACATTGTCTGAGGCCCGGCCAATGCGGTCGGCTCTCATCTTGATCTGCGTGGCGCTCTCCTCGCCCGACACATAGAGCACTCTGCGGCTTCTCACCGACAGAACGTTCTGCAGCACGAGCGTTGACTTTCCGATGCCGGGTTCGCCGCCCACGAGCACTATCGAGCCGGGCACCAAGCCTCCGCCCAACACTCTGTTCAACTCGCCCGAGGGGAGTATTATGCGCTCCACCTCCTGCGACTCTATGCGGCTCACCGCCACCGGGCGTGAACGCATTGACTGAGCGCCTGAGTTGCGCGAGCGTGATTTTGAGCCTGAGGCGGCTACGCGCTCTTCCACCATGGTGTTCCATGCGCCGCATGAGGGGCATTTTCCCTCCCATTTCGGGGAGTCGGCGCCACATTCGGTGCAATGCCACACCGATTTTACTTTCATTGCCATAGGATTATTTTTGAGTTGTTAGGGCGCGGCGGCGCATCTCGCTCAGAGTCACGGCAGTGGCGGTGGCTACATTGAGCGATTCAGATGTGGTTTGGCCGGCGGGATAGGAGGGTATGTGTATGCGGCGGGTTATCAATTGCTCTACCTGGGGCGAAATGCCCTTACCCTCATTGCCCATCACCACTATCGAGCCTCTTTGGCTGAAGTTGACGTCATAGATATTGTCGCCGTTGAGAAAGGTGCCGTACATGTCGATCTTCTCTGCTGCGGCTGTCGCAAGCCATTCGGGGAGTGAGGTATAGCTAACCTCAACCCTCGCCAAAGCGCCCATCGTGGCCATGACAACCTTGGGCGAAAACGCGTCGACCGTTTCGCGCGAGCAAACGATGTGTCTCACGCCAAACCAGTCGCATGTGCGGATAATAGTGCCGAGGTTGCCCGGATCCTGCACCGTGTCGAGAGCCACCACAAGCTCGTTGGCGCCCGGAAGATGAGGCTCGAAACTTGGCAGACCGAACAGGGCTATCACTTCGGGAGGGGAGGAGAGACGCGACAGCCTGCCCATGTCGCGGGCTGCTACGGGGATAATCTCCCGGGCCTCGATATGGGGGTGAAGCTCAAGCCATGCGGCGGTGGCAAAAACAATTTCGGGGCGGAAACCTGCCGTGAGGTCGAGCACACATTTCGTGCCCTCGGCTTTCCACAGGCCGAGGTCGCGGCGATGACGGGCCGAATCGAGATCGGCCACCATCTTTCTTGTAGCGTTGGTCAGTTGCATAGTCACACTGCAAAATTACAAAAAATGCCGCTACCCTCCGCAACTCCCTCCCCCTCTTTTCCCCTCTTTCGCGCATTA
>CAYLMR010000041.1:0-23269 GCA_964384885.1 uncultured Bacteroides sp. | reverse complement strand
TGGGGAGAAAATGGGGAGAGAGGAGGGGAATGTGGAAAAATCTGTGTATTTTTGCAGTTTAAATTACATTGCTTTCATGACCAAAGAAATCTATTTGGCCGGAGGGTGCTTCTGGGGCACCGCAAGGCTTTTTTCGCTTGTGCCGGGCGTGGTGTCGACTGTTGCCGGCTATGCCAACTCGTCAGTCGCCAACCCGACCTATAAGGAGGTGTGTACCGGCCTCACCCATGCCGCCGAGACTGTCAAGGTGACCTACAACCCCGATCTCGTAGGCCTTTCCGACCTGATTTATCTATATTTCCGCAGCATTGATCCTCTGTCGCTCAACCGTCAGGGTAATGATGTCGGCACCCAATACCGCACCGGCATCTATTACACCGACCCCGCGGATAAGGAGGTGGTCGACAGTATGCTCGCCACCTTACAGCGCCGCCATAAGGAGCCGATAGCCGTTGAGAGCGGATTGCTCGAAAACTTCTATCCCGCCGAGGAATATCATCAGGACTATCTTGTGAAAAATCCGGGCGGATATTGCCATGTCAATCCCGAGCTTTTTGAGGAGGCACGCAACATGAAGCCCCGCGAGGCCGCCCTCAATGCCGCCGAACTGCGTTCGCGCCTCACCCCGATGCAGTGGGAAGTGACCCAGAACGGCGCCACCGAGCCCCCGTTTCTCAACGAATATGACCATGAGTTCCGCAAGGGTATCTATGTCGACATCACCGACGGCACGCCCCTATTTCTCTCGTCGCGCAAATATAACTCGGGCTGCGGCTGGCCCGCTTTCACCCGCCCCGTCACTCCCGACATTGTCAGGGAGTTGACCGACACCTCCTATGGCCGTATCCGCACCGAAATCAGAGCCTCCCGCTCGGGCGCCCACCTGGGCCATGTGTTTCCCGACGGCCCTGCCGATGAGGGGGGATTGAGATATTGCATCAACTCCGCCGCCCTGCGCTTCATTCCCCTTGAGGAGATGGAAAAAGAGGGTTATGGCGAGTATATTCCCCTGATTGACAGATGAGCGGCTCGGCAGGCAGCGTGAGACATGTGGCCATCGCCACCGGCACCCGTGCCGACTGGGGTTTGCTGAGCCCTGTGGCGCGAGGTCTTGCGCAGCGCAACGACGTGAGAGTGAGCATTATTGCCACCAATATGCACCTCGACAGCCGTTTCGGCAACACAATCACCGAGATTGAGAACGACGGTTTTAATGTGACCGAAAAAGTGGCCATTATCGACAGCTCGGCTGAGGATTCCCCCCTTGAGCGTGCCAAGGCCACCGGGCGAGCCACGATAGGGTTTGCCGAGGCGTTGGCGCGACTGAAGCCCGACATGATGGTAATATTGGGCGACCGGTTTGAAATGCTCGGTGCCGCAACCGCGGCCCAGATGATGAGGGTGCCGATAGTGCATATCTCGGGGGGCGAGATAACCCGCGGAGCCATTGACGACTCGCTGCGCCACGCCATTACCAAGCTTGCCGCCCTCCACCTCACCGCTACCGAGACCTATCGCCGGAGGGTTATCAACATGGGCGAGCCTGAAAACCTGGTTATCAACACCGGCGCCATCGGGGTTGACAATCTGATGAGGATAGAGCCGCTATCTCCCCGCGAGCTCGAAGAGCAGCTCGGCATAAAGATTGACCGCAACACCCTGCTTGTGACCTACCACCCCGTGACTTTGAGCCAAAACGACCTTGCGGCTGCGGTGGGCGAGCTGCTCAGAGCGCTCGACCGCTTCCCCTCCTCGACCGTGATTTTCACTTATCCCAACAACGACGCCGGGGCCGAGACCATCATACCGCTCATCAGGCAATATGCCGCTTCTCATCCGGGAAGGGTGGCGCTTGTGGCGTCGCTCGGCAGGGTGAGATACCTCTCGGCGCTCAAAGCTGTGGGCGCAGTGGTGGGCAACAGTTCGAGCGGCATAGTCGAAGTGCCCTCGGCCCATATCCCCACCGTCAATATCGGCAACCGGCAGGAGGGACGTCTCGCCTCGCGCTCGGTGATCAACTGCGGCGAGTCGGCCGATGAAATTTCAGCCGCCATAGCCGAAGCGCTGTCTGAGGAGGGTCGCCGCCGCGCAGAGACCTCTCCCAACCCCTACCACAGCGCCGACACCCTCGCCAAGATGGCTGACGCAATTGCCGCGACGCCGCTGTCGATGCTCTCAGTTAAACATTTCACCGACCCTTTTCCCCTCGATAACCCATGAACACCGCTCCACATATAATCAACCTCTCCTCACCTGTGTCGAAGGCGCTGGCCATGCTCAACGATCTGTCGGGCAAGGCTATGACCCTTTTTGCCGTTGATGACGAAGGGAAGCTTCAGGGCTCGCTCACCGACGGTGACATTCGCCGCGGATTGCTGAGAGGCGTCACTGTCGACTCACCCGTGAGCGAGCTTATCCACCGGGCCTGTCATTCGCTTCCCGCCGGCAATATCGACCTGAAACTGCTCAAGGAATACCGCCTCTCGCGCTTGCGGCTCATTCCGCTCGTCGACGCGGAGATGAGAATAGTCGACATACTCGACACCAACCACACCACCACCCTGCTCCCCATCTCGGCCCTGCTCATGGCCGGCGGAAAAGGTGAGCGGTTGCGCCCCCTCACCCTCACCGTTCCCAAGCCGTTGCTCGACATCGACGGCAAAGCCATCATAGACTATAACGTCGAGGCGCTCGCCCGCGCCGGCATACGGCATATATGCGTGGCTACCAACTATATGGCCGATAAAATCGAAGCCCACTTCAAGGAGCATCCCGTCAGCGGCGTGGAGATAGAATGTGTGAGAGAACCTGAATTTCTCGGCACCATCGGCGCCGCCTCGCTCTATGAGCACACTCCCGCCGACGGCGACACCCTGGTGATGAACTCCGACCTGTTGACCACCGTGTCGTTTGAGGAGATGTATCTCCACCATCGCGCCGAGCAAGCCGACATAACCATCGCCGCTATCCCCTATAACGTAGCGGTGCCCTATGCCATTCTCACCACCGACGCCAACGGCATGGTGACCGCGCTCAAGGAGAAACCCTCCTACTCCTACTATGCCAACGCGGGTATCTATATCATTTCCAACCGGTTGCTCAACGCCTTGCCCAAAGGGGAGCGCACCGACGCCACCGACCTCATCGAGCAGACCATAGCCGACGGCGGCAGGGTGAGCTACTTCCCCCTCTCGGGAGTGTGGATCGACATAGGCTCTCCCGCCGACTTCGCCCATGCCCGAGAACTGATGCGTCAGCATCGCCTCATGGGGGAGTCGTGAGAACTCCCGGCCCCGTTCAGGCGTTATTTAAGAAAAGCAAAAATTCAAGACTACGAAAAAATCATGGCTGATTCCAATTTCATAGATTATGTAAAGATACTTTGCCGCAGCGGCAAGGGTGGCGCCGGTTCGCGCCATTTTCATCGTGCCAAATATGTGCCCAAAGGTGGCCCCGACGGAGGCGACGGAGGGCGCGGCGGCCATATAATATTGCGTGGCAACTCCAACATGTGGACCCTCCTGCCCCTCAAATACCGTCGTCACATCTTTGCCGGCAACGGTCAGAGCGGTGGCGCCGGCCGCAGCTTCGGCAAGGATGGTGAGGATGTGATTGTAGATGTGCCGTGCGGCACCGTGGTGTTTGACGCCGAGACCGGCGAATTTCTCTGCGAGATAACCTACGACGGCGAGGAGGTGAAACTCCTCAAGGGTGGTCGCGGCGGTCTGGGCAACTGGCATTTCCGCACCTCCACCAACCAGGCTCCCCGCTATGCCCAGCCAGGCGAACCGGCTATCGAAAGGTCGGTGATACTCGAGCTTAAGCTTCTGGCCGATGTGGGCCTTGTGGGACTTCCCAATGCCGGTAAATCCACTCTGCTGTCGTCGCTGTCGGCAGCTCGCCCCAAGATTGCCGACTATCCTTTCACCACCATGGAGCCTCAGCTCGGCATCGTGTCCTATCGCGACAACCGCTCGTTTGTGATGGCCGACATTCCCGGCATCATCGAGGGCGCAAGCGAAGGCAAGGGGCTTGGCCTCAGGTTCCTGCGTCACATAGAGCGCAACGCTGTGCTGCTCTTCTGTGTGCCCGCCGACGCCACCGACATTGCCGCCGAATATCAGCTGCTGCTCAACGAGCTCAACCGCTTTAACCCCGAGCTCAACGACAAGGCGCGCATACTCGCCATAACCAAGAGCGACATGCTCGACGATGAGCTCATGGCCGAAATCGCCGCCACGCTCCCTGAAGATGTGCCTCATGTGTTTATCTCGGCAGTGACCGGCTACGGACTCACCGAGCTTAAGGATATACTCTGGGGCGCGGTAAACGACGAGGCCAACCGCATCGCTACTCCCGCCATTACCCACCGCCCTCTCGACGGTCACCACCGCGTGAGGGAGGAGGATGAATTTATATTCGAGAACGCCGAGCCCGCGGGTGACGACGAGCAGGATTATTATGAGGATGAGGGTGATGATTGGGATGACTCTTATCTCGACGGAGTGATCGATTCGCCCGATCCCGACAACCTGCCCCCCGACAGCGAGGTCAATCCCGGCGAGGAGGAAAAAGATTTCGACGATTTGGACTTTGAGTTTGGTGCCGATGACATTGACCCCGACAAATTGCCCGACAATTGATCTTGATCTTCCCGGCTGTGTAGCCTTTTCGACCTTGCGCGGAGAGTGTGACCCGGCCGATCCATATTCTTCGCTCAACGCATGTTTTTATGTCGGCGACGACCCGAGCCATGTTGCCCGCTCACAGGAGATTGTGGCGGCAAAGGCGGGAGTTGCTCCGCGCCGGCTCATCATTCCCCGTCAGACCCACAGCGCCAACGTTGTGGTTGTGGCGGGGGATTGTGTGCCTGACCTCGAGGGTGTCGACGGCATGGTGACCGATCGGGATGACATAGCCCTCTGTATCAACACGGCCGATTGTGTGCCGGTGGTGATGAGCGACCCCGGGAGGGGAGTCATAGCGGCTGTTCATTCAGGCTGGCGCGGCACGGTGGCCGGCATCTCGCTCCGGGCCGTCGAGCTGATGCAATCGCTCGGTTCGCGCCCCGAGGATATTCATGTGGCGATGGGCCCCTGCATCTGTAAGGATTGTTTTGAGGTGGGTGAGGAGGTTGCCGACCGTTTCCGCGAGGTGATACCCCCTGCGGAGATAGAGCGGGTGGTGATCAGTGAGCCGGGCCGCAAACCTCATGTCGACCTCCCGGCAGCTGTCGCCATTATGCTGCGACATCATGGCGTGGAGCATATTGCGTTGTCCCCTGTGTGCTCGATGTGTAACCCCGACAAACTCTTTTCGGCGCGACGGCTCGGCATTTCGTCGGGGCGCACGCTCACTGTGGTCACACGGGCAGATCGCGGCGCTCAAAAGCGTCGATAAAGCTCCCGGGGGTGGAGTTGTAGATATTCACGCCCCGGCTGTCGGCATAATCTCTTATCTCCCAATAGCTTCTGAAAGCCACCGCAAAGCTCTCGACTACCTGGTGGAGACGCACGTTGCGGTAGACCGTGGCGCCACGGTCGAGCTCGGCCTTGTTGTCCTTATAGAAATGGGGCTGAATCGAGATTACCTCGTTGCGGTCGTTCACAGCCAAGGTCTGCATCCACGAATGGTCGGCGCCCGCGATATATATATCCTTATAACCGAGCCATGTGGCTATCATTATCGAAGGTATGAGCACATTGCGCGGGCGGGGCATACCGAGCCCTGAGGCAAAGGCTTTGTGTTTGAGCCAACGGGCACCCTCTATCCCCACGAAGTTAAATTCGCTCACCTCCACCGCCTTGCGGATCCATCCAGGCAGGGTTTTGCGGCATCCGCGGGGCACAAACAGAGTCATCTCCCAGTCAACCGACGCGAGATTTTTGTGGAGCTTGGTCACATTTTCGTCGCCCGAGTCGGAAAAAAAGTGGGGGTCGGCCATGACATACCATCGCGGTCTCAGCTGAAAAAACTCGGGGGTATTGGCGGCGAAGTTCACGGCCATAAGGTCGGGCTTGTCGGAAGTGCACCCCACCAGACGGTCGATGGTCTGACGCAGCGAAGGCCCGTTGCCCATCACTATCACCTCTTTATCATTCCTCCCTGAGGGGGCGGGAAACTTGGCGGGGCGTGACTGGAGGGCGAGCTTCACTACCGACACGGCCGATTGGGCGGCGGTGGTCAGAGCCTGTTTGAATTTATCGGTTAAAGACATCGGGGAGTAATGTTTTTTGGAAAATTGGCAGTGCGAAATTAGTCATTTCCCCGTTCTCATGCAAATTGGTTTGGAAGATATGGTGCTATTAACTAACTTTGCACCGAATTTTGCCATGTTAAATACCAACCTTTCCGGCCATATATCCGACAATAACCGGGAGGTGATCAGCTCCTCGGCTCACGATCTCTCCCCCCGGCCTCTGCATATTGATGTGGGGGCTGTGATAAAGGAGCGTCTTGGCCCGAAGGCCAGGTTTATTCCCCGCTTTCTGGTCAATGGACTGGCGAAATTTATCTGTCAGGACCGGCTCAACGGCCTCCTCGACTATGCCGGCGACAAGAAAGATGCCCGGTTTTGCCGCGCCGTGCTTGAATATCTCGGTGTGGATTGCACTATCGTCAACTCCTCGCTGCTCCCTTCCCCCTCTGACAAGCGAGTGGTGTTTGTGTGCAATCATCCGCTCGGCGCCCTCGACGGCATGATTATCATCGACCGGCTGACCGAAATCTATGGCCCCGGGCTGAAATTTGTGGTCAACGACCTCCTCAATGCCGTCACTCCGCTCAATGGTGTATTTCTGCCGGTCAACAAACACGGGCGTCAGCACCGCGAGTCGGTTGCCGCCGTCGACCGCGCTTTTGAGGGTAACGAGCCGGTGGTGGTCTTTCCTGCCGGATTGGTGAGCCGCCGTTCACCCGAAGGTGTGATTGCCGACCCTCAGTGGCATAAGATGTTTGTCACCAAAGCTATAGCCACTCGCCGCGATGTGGTGCCTCTCTATTTCGACGGAAGCAACTCCTCGTTTTTCTATAACTTCGCCTTGTGGCGCAAGCGTCTCGGCATAGGCTTCAACCTCGAGATGACCCGCCTGCCCGCCGAGATATTCCGCTGTGAGGGGAGGAAATTCTCAATCGACGTGCGCCCGCGGGTGTCGTGGCAGAAACTCGCCTCATTTTCCAATCCTGTCGAGGCGGCCAACTATGTGCGCTCGATAGTCTATTCGTCATCTCTCCGGTCATAACGTCCTAAAAGTCAAACCCATTCCTATCATCAGAATATGCAGCTCCAGCCTATCATTCCCCCGGTAGAACTCAGTGAAATCGAAGCGGAACTCACGCCCGACCGACTGTTGCGCCACACCAACAAGAGCCATAATCTTATCTATGTGGTGGATGCCTACAATGCGCCCAACGTGATGCGTGAGGTGGGTCGGTTGAGGGAAGAAGCTTTCCGTGCCGCCGGCGGTGGCACCGGCAAGGAGTGTGACATTGATGAGTTTGACCTCATGACCCCTCCCTGCCGTCAGCTCATAGTGTGGGATCCGGAGCTTAAGAAAATTCTTGGCGGCTACCGCTTTATCATCGGCAAGGATATAAAGATCAATCCCGACGGCTCGCCGCGCATCGCCACCTCCCACATGTTCAGGTTCTCGCCCGAGTTTCTGGAGAAATATCTCCCCTATACCATCGAGCTCGGCCGATCGTTTGTGAGACTCGACTATCAGTCGTCGAAGGCCGGCGCCAAAGCCCTCTATGCCCTCGACAATCTGTGGGACGGCCTCGGCGCGCTCACCGTGGTATATCCCGAAATTCGCTATCTGTTTGGCAAGGTCACCATGTATCCCGACTACATCCGGGAGTGCCGTGACATGATTCTGGCGTTTCTCAACATCTATTTCCACGACAAGGAGGGACTTGTTACCCCGATCCACCCCCTTGCCACCAACGCCGATTCTCCCGAGGTGAGAGCGATATTCAAGGGCGACGATTTCAAACATGACTATGTGGTGCTCAACGCGAGGGTGCGCGCCTGCGGCCTCAACATCCCGCCCCTTGTCAACGCCTATATGAGCCTGTCGCCCACCATGAAAGTGTTTGGCACCGCCATCAACGACACCTTCGGCGACGTCGAGGAAACCGGCATCTTCCTCACCATCTCCGACATCTTCGAGGAAAAGAAACGCCGCCACATCGCCACCTACCGCGAGTAATCCCCATCCCCGCTCCACATCCTTCATCCCCCTGCTGAATGGTTGTGGGGCGAAAATTTTAGGAAAATAATAGGGGAGAGGTGGGTGGATGTTGGAATAATAATCGTAACTTTGTACCCTGAATTTTCGGCTTTGGCCGGATTAACCGATTTTTAATAACTTTTCCTTCTCACGTTTCTACATTTTTATGGAAAATTCACTTTTTTGGATAGTGCCGTGCTCATCGGTATTGGCGCTGCTCCTTGCATGGTACTTCTACCGTGGCATGATGAAAGAGAGTGAGGGCACGGAACTTATGGCAAAGATCGCCTCTCATGTGAGACGCGGCGCTATGTCATATCTCAAACAACAATACAAGATCGTAGGTATTGTGTTTGTGGTTCTTGCCTTGATTTTCGCAGTAATGGCCTATGGCTTCCAACTTCAGAACGCCTGGGTGCCCGTCGCATTCCTTACCGGCGGTTTCTTCTCAGGTCTGTCGGGTTATCTCGGCATGAAAACAGCTACCAATGCCTCTGCCCGCACTGCCAATGCCGCCCGTCAGAGCCTTAACGGCGGTTTGAAAGTGGCTTTCCGCTCGGGCGCCGTGATGGGTCTCGTTGTTGTAGGCCTCGGCTTGCTCGACATTTCTTTCTGGTATCTGATTCTCGACCACTTTGTCGACGTGACCGGTCCCCAGAAGCTCACAATGATCACCACCACCATGCTCACCTTCGGCATGGGTGCCTCGACCCAGGCCCTCTTTGCCCGTGTGGGCGGCGGTATCTATACCAAGGCCGCTGACGTAGGCGCCGACCTCGTGGGTAAGGTTGAGGCCGGAATCCCCGAAGATGACCCCCGCAACCCTGCCACCATCGCCGACAATGTGGGCGACAACGTGGGCGACGTTGCCGGCATGGGTGCCGACCTCTATGAGAGCTATTGCGGCTCTATCCTCGCCACCTCGGCTCTCGGTGCAGCCGCCTTCATGAACGCCGGCGACGAGGCCATGCAGCTCAAGGCCGTGCTCGCTCCCATGCTCATCGCCGCCGTGGGCATTATCCTTTCGATCGTGGGCATCTTTGCCGTGCGCACCAAGGAAAACGCCACCATGAAGGACCTCCTCGGATCTCTTTCGCTCGGCACCAACCTCAGCTCGGTGCTCATCATCGGCGCTACCTTCCTTATCATGTGGCTGCTCAACATCAGCAACTGGGCGCTCATCTCATGTGCCGTTGTGGTAGGCCTCCTCGTGGGCATCATCATCGGCCGCGCCACCGAATATTACACCTCTCAGAGCTATAAACCCACCAAACGCCTTGCCGAAAGCGGCACCACCGGTCCCGCCACCGTTATCATCTCGGGTGTGGGTCTCGGCATGATTTCAACCGCAGTGCCCGTCATTGCCGTTGTTGCAGGTATCATTCTCAGCTACTGGCTCGCTGCCGGCTTCGACTTCGCCAACGTTGGTATGGGTCTCTACGGCATCGGCATCGCCGCAGTAGGTATGCTCTCAACCCTCGGCATCACCCTCGCCACCGACGCCTACGGCCCCATTGCCGACAATGCCGGCGGTAACGCCGAAATGTCAGGCCTCGGTGAAAGCGTGCGCCGTCGCACCGACGCCCTCGACTCGCTCGGCAACACCACCGCCGCCACCGGTAAAGGCTTCGCCATCGGCTCTGCAGCCCTCACCGGTCTCGCCCTCCTCGCTTCATATATCGAGGAAATCCGCATTGGTCTCGACCGTCTCGGCACCACCTTTATCCAGATAGGCGAAAAAGCCGTCAGCCTCCACCAGGCTTCGTTTACCGACTTCATGAACTACTTTGAGGTCAACCTCATGAACCCCAAAGTGCTCTCAGGCATGTTTGTGGGCTCGATGATGGCCTTCCTTTTCTGCGGTCTCACAATGAATGCCGTAGGCCGCGCCGCCGCTCACATGGTTGATGAGGTTCGTCGCCAGTTCCGTGAAATCAAAGGCATCCTCACCGGTCAGGCCGAGCCCGACTATGCCCGCTGCGTGCAGATCTCAACCAAGGGTGCTCAGAAAGAGATGATTTTCCCCTCGCTGCTTGCCATCATCGTGCCTATCGCCGTTGGTCTGATCTTCGGCGTGCCCGGCGTGATCGGTCTGCTTGTCGGCGGCCTTAGCGCAGGTTTCGTGCTCGCTATCTTCATGGCTAATGCCGGCGGCGCATGGGACAACGCCAAGAAATTTATCGAAGAAGGCAACTTCGGCGGTAAGGGCAGCGAAGTTCACAAAGCCACCGTTGTGGGTGACACCGTGGGCGACCCCTTCAAGGACACATCCGGTCCCTCGCTCAACATTCTCATCAAACTCATGTCGATGGTGAGCATCGTTATGGCCGGTCTTACCGTTAGCTGGAGTCTCTTCTGATAAGAATTTTAGCTTAATCCGCTGTCGGCCCTGACCGGCAGAAGAATATCTCAAAGGAGGCAGACGCCGAATCAAGGCGCCTGCCTCCTTAGTGTTCAGGGGAGGATGATTTTCTTGCCGTTACGGATATATATTCCCGGGCGGAGCAGAGGGGCTGACGCCGGGTCATAAGCGCGCCCGGCGAGGTCATGGATTTTGTCGTCTCCGGCGGCCGGGGCATAGTCTGAAGTGACGGTTTTGACCGAGGCGGCGGCGATTGCGCTTTTCGACAGCAGGAATCCCAGCGGCAGATTAACCCTCTGCTGCCAATACCATTGATTGTGACCCGCACCTATGGCAGTGTGGGTATAAAGCCGGGAGTTATCCTCGCGATAACCTTTCTCACGCGCTATCTCTCTTGCAATCACCTCATACTTCTGATAACAGGCATCCCAATCTACGGTGCCCTGATCGAGATAGAGCCGGTGGGGAGTGTCGACCGGCAGATTATCGCTCATGTAGTCGAGCATTGCGAAGGCACACACCTCGTCGTCGATCATCGCTCCGTCGGCGCCAAACACGAGTGAGCCTACCCAGTGGGTTGACAGGCAAGCCGCCCCGCCAAAAAGTTCGGGATATTCACACATGATGTAGAGTGACGCAAGTCCCCCCATGCTCGAACCCATCACAAAGGTGTGGCTTCTCGAGCTGTCGGTGGCAAACATTGAGTCGATGAGGGGCTTGAGTTCCAGAGCTACAAATGCGGCATACTCGTCGCCATAGAATGTGTGGTTGAGATTATAATATATAAAGGTATGGGCCACATTGTCGGGCGAGATATAATTCAGTGACTTTTCGGGAAACAGGTCATTGGGCCTCAGAGTCTCGCGGTTGCTGATGCCTACGATAACCGGCATGGCGAAATCAGGGTCTGCGGCCAACCTCCCGCACGCACGGTCAACCTCCCACACCACTCCCGAGGGTTGCATCGAGGGGTCAAACAGATTCTGGCCGTCATGAGTGTAGACCACGGGATAATGTCCATACTCCGTATATCCCTCGGGCAACCATACGTCGACCGTCATGTTGTCGTTGAGGTATATCGAGGAAACAGAGAGCCGTGTAACGGTGCCCTCGCTCGGTTTGGGCACTCCCGAGGTGATTATCTCATGGCGGGGAAGCGCGGCCCGGCTCACGGTTGAAATCAGGCAGAGTGAAATCAATAGCAGAAGTCTCATGATTTTTCAGGGGTTTGGATTCGATTGCTAACGTAAAGTTACTAAAATTTTCTCTTAATGAGAAATATTCTCCCTCGCGCGGCGGCACATGGTCAGTCGCTTTATTCAGAATCTGAGGAGAGGCGGGTGAATGTTAAAAACGCGGTTGCAGAATGGTTTTTAGTCTGAAGAATTATTAAATTCTGAAAAATTTGCTAAATTTGCAGCATCAACTTTGATGAAAAAACCACATTCTCTACCTTAAAACGATAACCAAAAACACCACCACGGAACCTTCACCCCCTTGAGGCGCGCCACGACAAGCCAAACCGCTGTGTCTCAGAGGTTAAATCAATGCCAATCAAATCCATAAGGATATCATAATTCAAAATTCTATTAAATAATTCTTTGCATGAAGAACATCTGTTTTCAATTGAGCCGAAAGGCCTGGCTGGCCACCCTCATGGTGGTTTGCTTCGCGCTCCCGGCTCTTGCGCAAAAAATTACTGTCACCGGCACAGTGACAGACCCCGAGGGTGAACCCCTCATCGGCGCAAGTGTTGTTGCAGTGGGAACCACCACCGGCACATCCACCGACATTAACGGTAATTTTAGAATCGAAGTCGATGCCAAAGGCAACCTGCAGGTAAGCTATGTGGGCTACACCTCTCAGACCGTGGCTGTTGACGGGCGTACTCACATCGACATCGTGATGGCTGAAAACTCGCTCGTGCTCAACGAGGTGGTTGCCATCGGTTATGGCGCTGTCAAGAAAAATGATGCTACCGGCTCGGTGGCTCTCGTCAAGCCCGACGAAATCGAAGCCGGTATAGCCACTTCGGCCCAGGACCTCCTCGTGGGTGCCGCTCCCGGTGTGGTTGTTACCTCGGGCGGCGGTTCGCCTGAAGGCGGCGCCACAATCCGCATCCGTGGCGGCTCATCGCTGTCAGCCTCCAACGACCCTCTCATCGTGCTCGACGGTGTGCCCCTGAGCAACGATGGCGTGCAGGGTATGGCCAACCCCCTGGCTATGATTTCTCCCGACAACATCGAGTCGATGACAATTCTTAAAGACGCTTCGGCTACCGCCATCTACGGTTCGCGTGCGTCAAACGGCGTTATCATCATCACCACCAAGAAGGGCCGCGGCGGTCGTCCGCAGGTCAACTTCTCGGCCAACGTATATGTCAACACCGCCCGCAAGACATGGGATGTGCTTTCAGCCGACAGCTTCCGTCAACTCATCACCGAATACTGGGGCGCCAACTCTGAGGCCGCCGCTCAGCTCGGCACCGCCAGCACCAACTGGCAGAAGGAAGTGCTCCGCACCACAGTGTCTCACGACTATAACCTCAGCGTAGGCGGCACAGTGGGTTGCCTTCCCTATCGCGTGAGCGGAACATTCACCCAGAACAACGGTATCCTCAAGGATTCGCAGATGGAGCGTGTAACCGCCGGCTTCAACCTCACTCCCCAGTTCTTTGACGGCCTCCTCAAGCTCGCCGCCAACGTTAAGGGCTATTACATCCGCAACAGCTTCTCCAACGAAGGTGCCGTCAACGCCGCTGTGGCCTTCAATCCCACCGTGCCCGTGATGAGCAGGATTCCTTCAGGCAACGATGGTTATCCCTATTTCTATAACGGTTATACCACCGTAGTTACCGACCAGTATAACTCCTTTAGCAAAAACAGCTCGGTCAACCCCGTGGCCATGATCGAGGACCGCAACAATGTCGCCAACGTTTACCGCAGCAACGGTAACTTCTCGGTTGACTACGGTCTGCACTTCCTGCCCGACCTTCACCTCAACCTCAACCTCGGTTATGACGTGACCAAGTCAAACGAGCATAACTATCTCGCCGCCAACTCTCCCACATCGTGGAAGGAGAACATCCAGAACGGCGCCGGCACTCACTATCAGGTGCGCCAGATGCGCCGCAACACCCTGCTCGACTTCTACCTCAACTATAAGAAAGATTTTGAGCAGATTCAGTCAAACCTCGACGTAGTGGCCGGTTACGGCTGGCAGCGTTTCGACTCTTTCGGCTCGAAAAACGGCACTGAATATACCACACATGGTTTCTATGGCCCAGCTATAACCGACGGTGTGCTCACCATCGACCCCTCAACCGCCGCTCCCGGTACCAAGATTTCGCCTGCAACCCGCGAAAAGAGCGGTAACCTCATACTTCTCAGCTTCTATGGCCGTGTAAACTATATGTTCAAGGATACCTACCTCCTCACCTTCACTCTTCGTGACGACGGCACCTCACGTTTCTCTAAAGACAACCGCTGGGGTCTCTTCCCCGCCTTGGCTCTCGGCTGGAAGATAGCTGAAATGCCCTTCATGGAAAGCGTGCGTCAGTCGATGAATGAGTTTAAGCTCCGTCTCGGCTGGGGTGTTACCGGTCAGCAGTCGGTGGGCGGCTACTTCCCCTACATGCCTGTTTATCAGTCAACCACCCAGGGCAGCTACTATCCCAATATGTATACCGGCCAGTATGTTGACGCCAACGGCAACGTTATTTCCAACACTCTCTATCCCGGTGCCTACAATCCCAACCTCAAATGGGAGGAAACCACCACATGGAACGTGGGCTTGGATATGGGTTGGTTCAACAACCGCATCAACGTAGCCCTCGACTGGTATCTGCGCAACTCCAAAGACCTCCTCTCATTCGTGACCGTGGCTCCCGGCTCGGCTACCTCCAACATGATGGACCAGAACATCGGCACACTCCGCAACATCGGTGTCGAGGCTACCATCAACGCCCGCCCCGTCATTACCGACAACTTCAACTGGTCAACCGGATTTAACGTGGCCTGGAACAGCAACAAGATCACCAAGCTCAACGCCACCGACGATCCCAACTCATTCATCACCACCGGCAGTATCTCCGGCGGTACAGACAACAAGGTTCAGGCCCACAAGGTAGGCTATCCCGCCTATACCTTCCTTCTCTACGAGCAGGTCTATGACATCAACGGCGACCCCATCGAAGGTTGCTATGTTGACCAGAACGGCGACGGCTCTATCGACGACAACGACCGTGTGTTCCGTCACTCCAAAGACCCCAAGGTGACAATGTCATGGAATAACACCTTCTCTTATAAGAACTGGGACCTCGGCTTCCAGCTCCGCGCCTCGATCGGCAACTATGTGTATAACAACGTGGCTTCGACCCACTCCACACTCGCCGACACCTATAATACTTCGGGTGTGGCCAACCTCATCGCCTCTGACTATTATTTCCAGGGTGGACAGACTACCAACACCTATCTTTCCGACTACTGGTTGAAGAACGCCGGCTTTGTGCGCTGCGACAACATCACCCTCGGCTACACATGGCAGGATCTTCTCGGCAACAACCTGCGTCTCCGTCTGTTTGGCGCTGTTCAAAATCCCTTCGTAATCACCAAATATAAAGGACTCGACCCCGAAGTGTTTGACGGTATTGATAATAAGGTTTATCCCCGTCCTGTTACATTCACTCTCGGTGTAGTGGCAACTTTCTAATCATAGCATAATTTCAGAATCAATATGAAATCGATTATAAGCAAGTTTTTCCTTGGAGCTGCAGCAGTGGCAGTTGCCGGACTCGCATCCTGCACCGGTGACCTCGATCAGATGCCCAAGGACCCCAACTCCATTACTCCGGGAACTTTTAAAGAAAATCCCAAGGAGTATCTCGGCGAGGTGATGGCAAAATGCTACAGCTCTCTGGCTGTGAGCGGTCAGAAAGGCCCCGGCGGCGACGCCGATATTTCGGGTCTCGACGGCGGTACTTCAAACTGGAGCCGCGTGATCTTCATGCTCAACGAGTTTACCACCGACGAGGTGTGCTGGATATGGCCTGACGCAGGCGTGTTTGACCTCTGCACCTCAACCTGGGGTTCGAGCAACAACAACCTCTATGGCGGTTATGGCCGATTCTATACCCACATCGCAGTCTGCAACGACTTTATCCGCACCGTGCGCGACGGATATTTCGGTCTCGACGCTTCCCTTCAGCCCGAAGCCGACCAGTTTATCCTCGAAGCCCGCGCCCTCAGAGATCTCTCATATTTCTATGTGATTGACTTCTTCGGCAACGCCACCCTCGCATGGGACGACATGCCCTACGGTGAAATTCCTCAGCAGGTTACCCGCGCCGAGCTTTATGAAAAAGTGGTGGCCGACCTCGAGGATGTGCTTGCCAACTTCAAGGAGAGCGGCATATATGGCCGAGTAGGTAAGGATGGTGTTGAGGCTCTGCTCTGCAAATTCTATCTCAACGCCGGCGTCTTCTCAGGCACTCCCGCCTATGACAAGTGCTGGCAGCACGCTCAGAACATCATTGGCCGTCACACCGGCGGCGGTTTCAACAATACCGGTCTCGCCAAAGACTATCTCGCTCTCTTCTGCGCCAGCAACGACATGTTTATGCCCGGCGGCTCGCTCACGGATCAGAACGAAATTCTCTGGGGCATACCTTTCGGCTATCCCTACACCCAGAGCTATGGCGGCACAATGTTCCTCATCGCCTCTTCGATTTCGTCAGCAAGTATGCCCACCGTGCTCTACGGCCTCAATGCCGACTGGAGCTGTATGCATGCCCGCGAGCAGTTCTCAAAGAAGTTTAACTTCAGCAACGGCGTAAGCTCCGACCCCCGCACCGAGCTGTGGTGTACCGAGGCCCAGGGCTTCACCATCACCAACGACGAGTTCTCGACAATGACCAGCGGTTATGCCGCCATCAAGTTTACCAACACCAAGGCCAATCCCGACGGCACAATGCCCCGCCACACCTATGTTGACCCCGCTTCGGGCAAGACCTTCCGTTGGGCCGGCGTTCCAGAGGTTAACGGCTTCCCTGCTCAGACCGATAACTTCGCTTCGACCGACTTCCCCATCATCCGTCTTGCCGACGTCTATCTGATGGCTGCCGAGTGTGCCCTCCGCGGCGCCGGCGATGCCGCCACCGGTCTCAGCTATGCCAACGCAGTGCGTTCACGCGCCGGTGTGGCTCCCTGGGCCGAGGCTGAATATACCCTCGACAACATCCTCGACGAGCGCGCCCGCGAGCTTTACTGGGAGAATGTGCGCCGCACCGACCTCGTGCGCTTCGACCGCTTCACCACCGATATCTGGAACTGGAAGAACAATGTGCCCAACGGCGGCGCCATCGCTTCCTACATGAACCTCTTTCCCATTCCCAGCGATATTATTGCCACCTATGGTTCGAGCATGAAGCAGAATCCCGGTTATTAATACCAATATCTAAACGACTTTTAATTCCCCAAAATGAAAAAGATATTTTTCCTTTGCTCACTGATGGCGCTTCTTGCCTTTGCAACCTCGTCGTGCAAAGAGGATACCGAGCCCCGTCTCAATACCCCCGGGGAGTTTGTGCTCAACACTCCCCCCATGGCCAACCTCCCTTATCTGCTCACTGCCCAGTCGTCGGTCAACCTCACCGTGAGCCAGCCCGACTATGGCGGCGTGGCCGTGGTGCCCGTCTACAGAGTTCTGGCCTCTTATGAGGATGTGCTCAAGCTCGATGAAAACGGCGATGCCGTTAACTTCGTGGAGCTCGAAGGTAGCTACACCACAGCCGCTTTCTCGGTGCCCGGCGAAGCTCTCGCCATGGCTATCTGCTCGCTCTCCGGCTATGACTCGCCCGAGAATTTCAGCGACGAGGCCCGCAAGGTCAATCTCGTTGTCAAGGCCGAGGTGCCCAACTGCAACTACTCGGTTGTTTATTCCAACATGATCAGTCTCGCCAGCGTTACCCCCTACTTCGCCATCAAGCTGCCCGCCAAGATCTATCTCATCGGTGCTCCTCAGGGCTGGGATATCAACAGCGGCGCCATGACCCTCTCGGAGGCTGACGACGCTATCGGCTCGAATGTGTTTACCGGCGTGTTCAGCATCTCTGCCGATGACGCAGCCGGCGGCTTCCGCTTCTACACCGAGCTCGGCAACTGGGGCGACAACGGCGCTCTGCCTTCGATCGGTGCCGCAGCCGACGACGGCGACAACCAGGCTGTGACTGTCAACGACGAGGGCATATATCAGGGTGCTTGCGTTAACGGTAAGGGTAACTGGAACATCACCAACTGGCCCGGCGGCGACATGAAGATCACCGTCAACCTCAACAATATGCGTGTAGTGTTTGAAAAGGTTAACTAATATTCCCATTAAACATTCCGACAATGAAATTCATCAAATATATCGCCCCTGCCGTTGCCGTGCTTGCCCTCGCGGGCTGTGACGACAAGTCAGATCTGGGCATCATGCAGACCAATCCCCAGGAGACTATCGTGCCCCTGGCCAATGCAATAAGCGTCACCAACACTCTGCCCGAAGCCTTGTCGCTCCAGCAGTATAAGGATCAGGTGGTGCCCGTGGTTACCTATCAGCTCTTCGACAGTGTGCCCGAAGGAGCTACAGGCATGTTTGACTTCGAGCTCGCCGCCAACGAAGATTTCTCCAACGCCGTGACCTTCACCGGTCTTGAGGCTGCCAACGGTAGCTATGGCGTTTCGGCAGCCGAATGGAACAGCGCCCTGCGCGACTTCTATGGCAAGGCTCCCGAAGCCCGCGACTTCTATGTGCGCGCTCACACCTATATCGTGGTCGGCACCCAGGTTTCCGACCTCGGCTATAAGGCTGAGAAAAAAGTCAGCGTCACTCCTCTCGATCTCGGCTATGTGATTGAAAACGCCTACTATCTCGTGGGCACTCTCAACGGCAACAATATCGCCACCTCGCTGATTTTCTCCCACTCCGACAAGAATGTCTACGACGATCCCGTGTTTACAATCAAATTCAAGGTCACCGACGAGCAGGCAGCTGCCGGCGTGATGTGGAAGGTTGTGCCCGAATCATCGTTCAAGGCCAACTCTACAAGCGGTCTCTACGGCACCTTCTCAGAGGGTGAGACCGCCAAGAGCGGTAGCCTGGTGCTCGGCGGCAACTACGGCAAGATCGTAACCGCAGGTCAGCAGAGCCTCACCATCAACATGGAGGCCCTCACCTATGAGATTGCCGACGCTATTGAGTGTCTCTACACTCCCGGCAACTCCAACGGTTGGAACCCCGGCGGATCTTCAACCCTCACCACCGACAACTTCATCAACTATACCGGCTTCCTCTATCTCAACGGCGAATGGCTCCTCACTCCCGAGCCCAACTGGAACAACAAATACACCTCGGCCGGCGACGGTAAGATAGAGTATAACGGCGGCCCCAACCTCCCCGTGCCCGCTGAGGGCGCAGGTCTCTACTGGACCGACGTCAACCTCGAGAAGCTCACCTACTCAACCACCCTCATCACAGCTGCCGGTCTCATCGGCGGATTTAACGGCTGGGGCGGTGACGTTGACCTCACTCCTTCCGACAACTTCCTCATCTGGACCGGCGAGCTCACCCTCACCGAAGACACAGAGTGGAAGGTGCGCTTCAACCACGACTGGGGCATCAACCTCGGCGGTGATGTTGACAACCTCGTTATCAACGGCTCGAACATCAGCACTCCCGCCGGCACCTATACCGTGACCCTCGACCTCACCAACCACCCCTACAAAGTAACCCTCACCGCCAAATAACCCGGCGCTGAAATAACCCCTCCGAGGGCCGGCCGTCACCCGACGACCGGCCCTTTGCTTACCCTTTTCCCTGCTTGCCCCTGTTTCCTCTCGCTTTCCCTCGCTTCGCTCGGGCACCATAGCTTCGGCGGCGCAGGGGTTTGTCGGAGGTGGGTGGAAAAAAGCAGGAGGCGCGGCGGGGCCGGCCTCCTGCGAAAAGGGGGGATGGATGGAATCAGAGGGTGTTGAGGAGCTCTCTCACTTGGGGGAGGGTGGCCGAGGCGGGAGTCTCGGGGAGGTCGTTGACGATGAATTTATCGAGCATCTTGTTGATTTTGGCGAGCTTGGCGGGGTTGTCGGCATATTTCTCGCGGAGAATCATGATTTTCTCAAAGTCCTGAATACCCTCGTTGAGCTTCTCGAGTCTCACCGATGAGCGGCCTCCGGGATAGAAAAGATAGCAGTCGCCGGCGGCCCATGTGCGGAATCGCGAGTCGCTCAGAGGCTCTGCCACCCAGCTGTTGTAGGCCCAGCGGAGATAGCCGTCAAATTCTTTGGAGGCGGCATAGATGGGGAGCCACTCGGCCTCGGCAGGCTCGGAGCAGGTGAAGGTGTTGGGGAATCCCTCCGAGCAGCAGGTATAGACGGTGCTCTTCAGGCCGCGGCTCTTGCGCTCGGCCAGCACATCGTCGGGGAAGGTCTGTGCCAGAGCTATGCAATAGTCATAGAGCTCGGGCTCGATTTCGGGGTGATAGTTGCCGGCAAGGGCGATCTTATAGTCGGGGTCGGCCTCGCGGATGAGGGCGATGCCTTTCTTCATGTCGCCGAGGGCGCGCTCGTCCATGGCGATTGTAGTGATGTCAAACCATCCTTTCTCCTTGAGGTGAGAAGCGAAATCTTTGAGGAAGGGGAGCCAGTAGTCGTGAAACTCGGGGGTGCCCACCGAGGTCTCAAAGCTCTTCATGGTGTTGGTGGCGCGGTCGAAATAGGGGAACTCCATTTTCCAGGGAATGAGCGAATAGCAGTTGATCTGCTCGTCGATGCCGAGACCCATCATAAACTCAACCCATTGGTCAAACACGTCATAGTTATAGGTCCAGCTGCCGTCGAGCTCGCGGGTGCGGCTCACCATGCTGTCGAAATGGTCTTCGGTCTGACCACCCCACGGAGCGTGGGTAACGGTGGCGGTGATGCACTTCTGACCCATGTCGGCGAGGGGGCGGAAAGTCTCTTCCATAGCGGCGAAATGCTCGGGGCTCCAGAGGTCAACGTTATAGACTCTCGCCACGGAATAGGGATGTTGCCAGAGGTCGAGGGCAAATTTGCGGTCATGGCCGGTGGGGAGGGTGTTGCGGCCAACAGAAATTTCTATCGAGAGGGGCTTGAACTTCTTGTCGTCGCCAAACGAGAGGGTGGCGCGATAAACGCCCGGCGCGGCATCGCGGGGCACATCGACGCTCACCCACAGGGGGCGGGTGGTGCGGGGAGCAATGTCAGCCACGGGGCGCGGGTCGATGGCGTCGGCCACCATGAGCGAGTCGTAGAGCGAGTGGTCGGGGCGGTGACCGCAGGCGGTGAGGCCGTCGTGGTTTATCTGGTCGGTCATCACATAGTGGAGAAATCCGGTGGTGACATTCGATGCGGGAATCTCAGCCTTGCCGGGGCCCTTGAGCTCGCTCACTCGGGGAGTCACATCGGGAGCGCCCACGGTGGTGTAGAGCAGGGCGAGGAGGTTGACCCTCTCACCCTTCCACGCCTTGACCTTAGCCACGGGCGATTTGCTCACCCCTTGGGTGGGAACATTCTTGGAGGAATAATGGAGGTCGGTCGAACCCCATGCGCTGTTGTAGGGGGTCTTGAGCTTGTTCCACAGCGCTTCGTCAACTGGCTTGGTGTCGGTAAGTTCTGTCGGGAGCGGAATTGCGGGCGCGGTGGTGCCGGGAATATATTGTCCGAAAGCTGACAGGGGCATCCATATCAGCGCCGCGGCTATGGCGCCATATACTGATTTGTTCATGAGAAAAAAGCGGAAACAGATTGGTTGAATGATTAAATTTAAGGTAAGAGCGCTTTCACACTCATTGTAAATGCAAAATTAGCTCTTTTCGCCAAATGTCGCAACACTTCAGGGCGGTAGCATGAATTATGTTATAAAACATCGGGTGAAGATTGGGAATTGTCGTCAGGATTTTTTATTTTTGCCGTGACATGATAGAGAAATTTCTCACATATCTCAAGGCAGAGCTTTCGCGCAGCGAGCACACCGTGGCGGCCTATCGCGTAGACCTCACGGAGTGGCGCGACTTCGACACCCTCGGGGGGCAGACCGAGTTCCACCCCGAGCGGGCCACCCCTATGTCGCTGCGCCGCTGGATAGCCTCGCGGTCGGCCGACTGCACAGTGGTGTCGATCAAGCGCAAGATTTCGGCCCTGCGCTCCTTTTTCCGCTATCTGATGGTAACCGGAGTCATCAACTCCAATCCCGCCGCCGAGCTACGCACGGGCCGCGCTCCCAAGCCGCTGCCGGTGATAGTGCGTCAGGACGAAACCGAGGCCATGCTCTCTGAAACCGTCGACGAGGATAACTTCTCGGAGGTGAGAAAGCAGCTGATTCTCGACATGTTCTACACCACCGGCATACGCTGCTCGGAGCTTATGACCCTCACTGACGGCAATGTTGACACCACCCGCGGTGAACTAAAAGTGCATGGAAAGCGTAATAAAGATAGAATAGTGCCATTCGGTGAGCCTCTGGCCCGTGAAATTGCGCTCTACCGCACCCTCCGGAGGGAGAAAGTGGGAGAGGCCGGGGCTGATGATCCGTTTTTCGTGAGAGATGACGGGCGCCAGCTCTACCGCAAGATGATCTACAACATCGTTCACAACGCCATGGCCGGAGTGGTTCATGCGCCGCGCCTCAGCCCCCACGTGCTGCGACACTCCTTTGCCAGCGACATGCTCAACAACGGAGCCTCGCTCAACTCGGTTCAGCAGCTTCTGGGCCACGCGTCGCTCGAAACCACCCAGATCTATACCCATGTCACTTTCAGCGACTTGAAACATAATTATCTAACCGCACACCCACGTGCACAAAAAAAGTAGGAGGACTTAATTATTATGGACATCCGTATCAATGCAATCCATTTTGACATCTCCGATCGTCTCGTTGAGTTTATCAACAAAAAGGTGGAACGTCTCGGCCGTCACTATGTTGACGTGACAGAGGCCAATGTCAACCTTAAAGTCGTGAAACCCGAAACCGCCCTCAACAAGGAGGCTTCGATCAAGGTCACCATTCCCGGACATGAGGAGTTTGTGGCTACCAAGGTGGCCGACACCTTTGAAGAGGCCATCGACATGTCGCTCGAGGCTCTTGAACGTCAGCTCGAAAAGGTTAAGGGCAAAAAATAAACATCCGTGATCCACACCGCGGATAAGCTTTAACTCAAGGCTCGCTTTCCTTCCCGTAGGGGGAGGAGGGCGGCTTTGTTGCGCTCAGAGCTTTCCGAGACTAAAATAAGGCGCGCGAAGTAAAAACAAATTGAAATATTTTTTGTAACTTCGCGCCAAAGAATAACAATAACAAATCAACCTAAAATTCTAACCCTATAGTCAAATGGTTAACTACAAAGACTTAGGCCTCGTAAACACCCGTGAGATGTTTGCGAAAGCCATCAAGGGTGGATATGCCATCCCCGCTTTTAACTTCAACAACATGGAGCAGCTTCAGGCCATCATCAAAGCTGCCGCCGAAGAAAAATCTCCCGTTATTCTTCAGGTATCGAAGGGTGCCCGCAACTATGCCAACCCCACCCTTCTCCGCTACATGGCCCAGGGTGCCGTGGCTTATGCCAAGGAACTCGGCTGGGAGCATCCCCAGATCGTGCTTCACCTCGACCATGGTGACAGCTTCG
>CAYLMR010000040.1:0-23289 GCA_964384885.1 uncultured Bacteroides sp. | reverse complement strand
TTGTTTCATTGCGCAAATTTAGCTATTTTTGCCTTAATTTTAACAACCGCCTTTTCACATTGACCCCTTAATTCCTTACCGAAAGCGTTAAGCGCAGACTGGATTTTTAGGGTAGTTTTAGGGGATGGAGTGCGGTAGCCGGAGATATACTGTGAGAGCTGTGCGGCTGAGATGCCTGTAAGCTTGGCCAGCCCTTTATAAGAGATAAAGTCAGCATAATAAACCAGAAATGAAGGTAGGTCGTAGGAGAAAGCAAGCTCGACTTCTTCAAAAGGTTTACCCTCTTCCTCGAAGAATGCCTTAATGTCTTCATATTCAGCTTTGAAGTCGGCAATGGCTTCGGCGGCAGTAGCGCCATCGCCAATCACTCCATAGGGTAGATTATTGTCATCGGGCATATAAGCTCCATAGGTTCCGTCTTTACCGCGTTCGATAAATACTCGTATTGTCCTCATATCTTATGCAATATATAATATTTTCCGATTTATATTTTACTGTCAGCCGTTTAGATTCACAATGCAAAGATATTGCTAAATTTTTATTTAGCAAAATAATTTGAGGTTTTTGGGAGATTTTCTTGCGGGTTAGAGGCAATGTGCATATATTTGCAATATAGATTTGCACCGTAATATTTTCGACAATATTCTTCGCAATATTTACGACAATATTCACCACAATATTTTGAACAATATTTTTCAACGCAAAATGAGACAAACTCTTATATCATTAATATTAGCGGGCGCAGCCGGGAGCATGTGCGCTCAGCTCCCTGTTACGCTCAACTGGTCGATAGGGGAGGCACTTGAAGGTTCCCACCGAGTGAACAATCTGCGCATCATCAATAACTCTCAGGATACTATCCGCGCTCCGTGGCAGTTGTTCTATGGCAGTGTGGGGCGTGTGCTCAACTCTCCGTCTCCCGATTTTGAAGTGACTCAGATATGCGGCACCCATCACTCATTGTCAACCTCACTGCCTAAATATTCAATTGCTCCCGGTGATAGCCTTGACGTAACTCTCACAGGCCCTTACTATCACCTCGTGTCGTTCTTCCCGGATAATCCCTATCTCGTGGCTACCGACAGCGAGGGGAGGGAGATGACGCCCATGAGAGTGGATTTTAAGTTCACCGAGGCTGATCACCGCGAGATGGCGGCCCGGACCAAAAACTATCCCGACGGCTCGAGGGTGTATGCCCGCAACGCTCGACTGACTCCCACCGAGTCGCTTTCACCTTATAATATTATTCCCGCGGTGAAGTCGCTTAAGGAGAATAACGGCGACGCCTGCGTTATAAGCGGAGCGGTTAACATCATCGCTCCCCCCGAGCTTGAAACCGAGAAAAAAACTCTCGCCGATATGCTTCGCAAGCAGGGCGTAAGCGTAAGAGCCGGCAGCACTCCCGTCACCCTCTCGCTGAGCAAAATTGACGCTGATAAGGAGGAGGCTTATAAAATGGTGACCGGTAAGGATGGCATTGAAATTTCAGCACCTACAGCCGAGGGGGTCAACAACGGTTGCCGCACCCTGCTGGCCGTGCTTGCCGGACAGACTTTCCCTCTGTCGCTTCCCGCTGCGACAATAATTGATTATCCCGATTTCGGTTATCGCGGTCTGCATTTTGATGTGGCACGCAACTTCACCGAGAAAGCCGAGGTGTTGAGATTGCTCGATCTGATGTCGCTCTATAAGATGAATGTGCTTCATTTCCACCTTGTTGACGACGAAGGTTGGCGTCTGGCTATCGACGGCATTGACGAACTCACCGAGGTGGGCAGCCGACGCACTCACTCTCCCGAGCAGTCAAATTCGCTCTATCCTTTCTATGGCAGCGGCATTGACGGCGGATTGACCGGCAACGGATTCTACACCCGCGATGATTTCAAGGAGATATTGCGATATGCCACCGACCGCCATATCAAGGTTATTCCCGAGATTGATGTGCCGGGACACTCGCGCGCTGCTATTATGGCGATGAACGAGCGCTATCGCCGCTATATCAACAGCGACTCTGTGAAAGCAACCGAATATCTGCTCGCCGACTTTGACGATAAATCTCAATACCGTAGTGTGCAGGATTATAATGACTGCGTGATGAACATCGCTATGCCCTCGACCTATAATTTCGTCAAGGATGTGATGAGTGATGTTATCAGGATGTATGCCGAGGCGGGTGCTCAGCTCGATGTGATTCATGTGGGAGGTGACGAGGTGCCTCACGGAGCATGGGAGGGTTCGCCCGTTGCTCAGGCTTATATGAAGGAGAAAGGGATGGAATCCACCCAGCAGCTGCGTGACGAGTTTATGTTGCGCCTATATTCTTTCCTCGCGCCCCAAGGCATCACTATCGGCGGCTGGCAGGAGATTCTCACTCAGGGCGACGGCAAGGAGATCAACCGCTCATTGCCCGGTCACGAGATGCTTTCATATAGCTGGAACACCACCCCCGACAACGATATGGACCAACTGACCTATTCACTTGTCAATGCCGGCTACCCAACGGTGTTGTGTAATGTCAACAACCTCTATCTCGACCTCTCCTATAGCCCCAACTTCATGGATCCGGGATTCAGATGGGGAGGATATGTGGATGAATTTACCACCTTTGCCACCAATCCTTATAATATATATGCTTCAGGGGTTAATCTCGACGATCCTAACTCGTGGAATCCCGAGGCCGGAGCAGGTAAGACTCAGCTTACACCCGAAGGACGAAAGAACATAGCCGGATTGCAGGGCGAAATGTGGGCCGAGACTTTCCATAACATTGATATGGTGCAACATCGTTTGCTTCCCAAAGTCTTCGGAGTGGCCGAGCGAGCCTGGAACGCCAATCTCGGTTGGCAGAGCTATGACGAGTTTGTCGAGGCCTGCTCAGACTATGCGTCACGCACCTCACTCAATGAGTTTGACCGTCTTGCCCGACTCGGCATGAATTATCGCGTGGCTTCGCCCGGCCTCGTGGTGACCGAGGGTAAGCTTCAGGCTAACTCTCCTTATCCCAACGCTGAGATTCGCTACACTCTCGATGGCTCAGAGCCTACCTCTCTGTCTCCTCTCTGGAACGGCCCGGTGGAAATCTCCGACAGCAAGTTAATCAGAGCGCGTGCATTTGTCAACGACCGCGAGAGTGTAATCACCGAGCTCTTTATAGACTGACCCTCAAACACATCCGGAAGATATGCGACCAATGAGAAAACAATCGCGAGGCCGGTCGGCTGAGTGGGCGCTGACGGTGTTTGACAAGGCGCCATATGTCACTGTCAGTATGGTGTGCCCCGACGGTTCTCCCTATGGTGTACCTTTGTCACTGGCAAGAAAAGATGAAAGGGTGTTTTATTTTCATTGTGCCGATGAGGGTGAAAAGATTGACTGCCTGAGGGCCAACCCAACGGTCAGCCTCTCGGCCGTGAGCCGCTGCACGCCCCACTTTGAAACTGATACCCACAATTTCACAGAGCTCTATCGCTCGGCTATCGCAATAGGGGTAGCTGAAACAGTGACCGATAATGAGGAGAAAATCGAGGGGCTGAGACTCATATGCCAAAGATTTCTTCCCGATTATATGGCTCACTTTAATGAAGCGATAGAACGAAGTCTCGATCGCACAACCGTGGTGAGAATCACCCTTACAGAACCTCCTGTAGGAAAAACGAAACAATAATCACACTGAAATATCATGAACGTAAACTTCAAACCTAAAGCATGGATGCTTCCCCAGCCTGTGCTTATTATCGGAACCTATAACGCCGACGGAACACCCAACGCCATGAATGCCGCCTGGGGAGGGCAGTGGGATGCTCACGAAATAATGATCTCGATGGGCTCACATGCTACAACAGTCAATCTTAACCGCTGCGGCGACTTCACCCTCTCGTTTGCCACTCAGGAAACAATGGTTGCCGCAGACTATGTGGGTATGGTGAGCGGAAAGAATGTGCCCGACAAAATAGCTGTGGCAGGCTGGAACTCCACCCGCGGCGAAAATGTCAACGCTCCCGTGTTTGACTGCTTCCCGATGACTCTCGAGTGCAGGATGAAAGAAAAACTCTTTGAGTCGGAAACCGGCTTCTATCTCATAGCCGAGATTGTCAATATTGTGTGCGACGAGAGCTATCTTGCAGCCGACGGCAAACCTGATGTCGAGAAAATGAAGCTTATCACCTTCGACCCCGTTCACAACGGCTACATTGTTCTCGGTTCAAAGGTTGGCAACGCTTTCTCCGACGGCAAAAAGCTTAAATAAAACATGGCATTTTATACAAGTGAAGTCAAGACGGGAGCGCCCGAGACATTCAAAACCGAGACCCAACAGCTGATATATGAAAGTCTCGACCGGGCCGGAATTGACTATCAGAGAATAGAGAGCGATCCCGGCATCTCGATGGATGATTGCCTGAATATCGACAAAGCATTCGGCATTGAGACTGTAAAAACCATTCTCCTTACCAACCGTCAGAAAAACAAGTTCTGGCTATATGTCACCCATGCGAGAAAAGCGTTTATTACCAAAGAGTTCGGAGCCTCACTTCAGATTCCGAGAGTGTCTTTTGCCGACGAGGAGCTGATGATGAAAATACTCGGCACGGCTCACGGAGCGGCAACCCCCTTCGGATTGCTGAGAGATGAAGCGAAAGAGGTGACATTTGTAATGGACCGCGATGTGGCTGCGTGAGAGAAAATTGTGCTCACCGACGGTGACCCCTGCGGATTTATCGCCATTAAAAATAAGGACTTGTTTGGTCTCATAGGCAAAACGCCGATATTAATTGAAAATCCCGCCGAAATCATCATGCCTGATTAATCAAAAATTCGCCATGAAAGCGCTCTTACTTTCATGGCGAATTTTCTGTCATGGATTCAACCGGGAGGGCTGATCGGTTGTTGTTTTCATAGAATGAAAACGACAGTTATGAAACAGACTATACAGATTAAGAGAGCCTATGATCCCCAGTCGCCTGACGACGGTTATAGAATCTATATCGACCGTCTTTGGCCGAGAGGTCTCTCTCATGAAACCTTCCGGTATGACTCATGGGACAAACAGATTGCACCCTCAACCGAGCTCAGGGAGTGGTTCCACAAAAATACAGAAGCCGAATGGCCGGAGTTTGAGAAACGCTACACCGGTGAGCTACAGTCTAATCCGGCTTTCTCGGCGCTCAAACATGAGATTGCCGATAAGCCGAAAGTCACCTTGCTCTATTCCTCACATGACCGCAAGCATAATAATGCCGTGGTGGTCGAGAAATTGCTTTCGGGCAAGTAAAACGCGATTTTCAAAGGGAGTTTGCTTTGACAAAAGCGATAATCTCATCTACATAACCGAATGCCATGCACACTGTTGTGTCAGCGGCTCCGTAATAGATTGCCACTCTCTTTCCGTCGGTCAGAGAGGCGCAGGGGAAAACCACGTTGGGAACATCGCCGACCTGCTCGTAGGGAGCAGCAGGCGCGAGCAGATAGTCGCGTGAGCGATAGAGCACCTTGGCCGGGTTTTCCTTGTCAAGAATAGCCGCGCCGAGTGAATAACGGTAGCCGTTGCAGGTGCGGATAACTCCGTGATAGAACATCAGCCAACCCTCTTCTGTGAGAAAGGGCACACTGCCGGCACCGATTTTAAGGCATTGCCAGGCGCTTTCTTCAAAGGGGGTTACTTTCATCACACACCGGTGTTCACCCCAAAACTTCATGTCGGGGCTATAGCTTATAAATATGTCACCGAATGGAGTATGACCGTTATCGCTGGGACGGCTCAACATGGCATACTTTCCGTTGATCTTACAGGGGAAGAGAACTCCGTTGCGATTGAAAGGCAGAAAAGCGTTTTCACACTGGAAGAACTCCTTGAAGTCAAATGTATATCCGATACCGATTGTGGGGCCGTTATATCCGTTACACCAGGTAATCCAATAACGGTCTTCAATCCATGTCACGCGGGGATCATATTTATATTCCGATTCAATCATGTCGGTATTGCCCGGCCGGAAAGCAATCGGTTCATGATTGATCTCCCAATTGATACCATCTTTGCTGAAACCTGCAAAAATATTCATCTGCACAGCCTTGTTGTCGCAGCGGAACACACCCGCATATCCATCCTCAAACGGCACGACGGCACTGTTGAAGATGCTGTTTGACGAAGGAATATGGTATCTGTCAATTATCGGATTTTTGGAGAATCGCCACAGGGGAGTGGTGCAACCTGCCAGCTTTTCCTCCCACGGCATAGATTCAGGAGATATTTTTAATTCAAAAGATTTCATATTTATGATTTTGATTGTGAACTTTCAGATGAGTGTGCAAACGGTATCGTGGCAGCAAGTATGAAGGCGGGTATCGACATCAATAATGCTATGATGAAGAATGTTTCATAGCCGGTGTGCTGATACACATATCCGCTTATCATGCCGGGGAGCATAAATCCGAGATTCATGATGCCTGAAGCGAATGCATAGTGAGTCATGGGATGCTGACCGGGAGCAACCTGTTGCATCATGAAAAGAGTCAGACCTACAAAGCCGAAACCGTAGCAGAAATATTCAAAAACCAATCCCGATGCAATTACAATCAGGTTGTCGGGCTGGAACTGAGCGAACAGCAGATAAATAACAAAGGGAATATTGAATATACACACCAGCGAGAACAACACCTTTTTCAACCCGAAATGAGCTATATAATAGCCGCCCATAATCGAACCCACTATGAAAGCGATTGTGCCCAAAGTGCCGTAAATAAGTCCTATTGTCTCATTTGAGAGCCCCAATCCGCCGGCTGCCAGAGGGGCTTTCAGAAACAAGGGTATCATTTTCACCGCAAATCCTTCGGTCAACCGATAGCAGATTATGAAAAGGATATAAATCCATATATATTTCTTAGTGAAAAAGGCTTTGAAAACGTCGAGCAATGAAATCATGGCTGAGCGGAAACTCTGCGGGTATTCCTCATTTTTTGATCCCACCGGCAGAAATATGCGGTGATAGATAAATAACCCGATCATTACACATGATATAATGCCCATGATTATCATCCACGCATATTTCACTGCGTTTTGAGGGCTCTCGGCCTGAAAATATCTTATCAGCACTCCCGCGAGATAAACCAGGCCGCCGTTGACAAGCACTTTGGCAAGATTATAGAAAGCGCCCTGCCAACCGATATATTCCGCCTGGGTCTTTTTATCAATGGCGGTAAGATAGATGCCGTCGGTAGCAATATCATTTGTGGCTCCGCATAGGGATATCACAAACATTATCGCAATCATATATGCAAACGAATCGTCAACAGGCAATAGGAACAATATTAATCCGAAACAGAAACCTGTGAGCAGCTGGCATATCAGGGCAAAATGTTTTTTGGTGTAATAGAGTTCGAGCAACGGGCTCCATAACGGTTTGACCGTATAAGGCAAAATCAGCAATGAAGTCCAGAAGGTTATGCTTGCTTCATCTATGCCGAGGTCGGCAAACATAATTACCGAGGCCAGCGAAAGGGCCACAAAGGGTAAACCCATTGCAAAATAGGCACTCGGTATCCATAATATCGGCGATGTTTTCTTAATGTCTTGCATCTTTATCAAATTGTTTGACCGGGGAACAATATTTCCGCAAATTTACAAAATCCGCGAATATTTTGCCTAATATCCATGCAGTATTATCCTGACTTCCTAAACAATCCGCCCTATCAGTAGTTATAATGTTAAATACTCACGACAATTTTCTTAATATAAATTGATTCAACTATGAAATATGTCAGTTCAGGCGACGGCAAGATGCCATTGATATCCTTAATTGCGATATTGTCAATATCCCTAACTATCAACATGCCGGGACTGGCAGTATCGCCTATGCTCGGTAAGCTCCGCGATATATTCCATTCCTCGGAAATTGAGGCTCAGCTTGTAACCTCCCTCCCTAATCTGTGTATGATTCCGGTGGTGCTTATCGCCGGTAAGATTTCCACAGCTTCACGACAGACCGCGGTGCTCATCACCGGTCTGATGATATTCCTGCTTGCAGGCATAGGCTGTTTCTTTGCCAACAGCATGATGGCGCTCATAGTGCTTGGCTGTCTGGTGGGTGTGGGTTGCGGACTCGTTGTGCCTATCGCTGCAGGCTATATTTCCGAATGGTTTATAGGGGGCTCGCGCCAAGCCGACCTGGGTTTGAAATCCACCACCTCTAACGCAATGGTGATCATCGCCAACATCTATGTCGGCATAGTAGCCGCCACCAACTGGCATGCAGCTTTTGTGGTCTATCTCACTCCTCTTATCCCTCTGGCTTTGGTGCCTTTCATGACACAATCCTATGTCAACAAACACCGAATTATAAACACTTCACCCTCTTCGGTCAAGTCAGATAACGAGAGTGAAACGTCCTCCACAGCCGATCATTTTCAAGGCTCCCGCTCCACATGGATGCTTGTCAGCCTGATATGTCTTTACCTTTTTCTCACTTATGCCACCACCTCAATCTCCTATTACGCTCCCTTCTGTATGGAGCATTTCGGAATGTCAACCACCGAGGTGGGCGTGGTGACCGCGATGTATTATTTGATGTGTGCCGTCTGCGGAGCTTTTGTTTCTCCCATCAAACATATCTTTGGCAAGAATACCATCTATATAAGCCTTGCGCTCTGTGCCGTCGGTCTTTTCGCCATCGGCTTTACCCACAATTTCTGGGTATATACCTTCGCCTCACTGATAACCGGTTTCGGCTATGGCGTTATCCAGCCGATTATCTACAACAAGACTACTTATGTTGCTCCCAACCGTAAGCTGAGCACCCAATACTTCGGATATGTGCTTTCGGCCAACTATGTGTCAATAATGATGGTGCCCTTTGTTGACGGCGCAGCCAGAAACATTTTCCACTCCAACCTGCCCACATTCGAGTTTATTTTCAGCGGAGCGGTTGTTTGTCTCCTCCTTGTTTGGGCGCTGATAAAACGCAACTACTATGTATTCTCGGTTAATCCCGACTCTGCAGCTCCTTCTCCCGCCCAGGTCAATCCTGCTACAAAGTAAAAAAACGAAAGAACATAAGAAAGGCGGAAACACCATCACTCATACGGTGTTTCCGCCTTTCTTATGTTCTATCGGGGAATTATAATGCAGATTTGATTGCTGCGATCATCTCCTTGCCGCGACCGGTGGCGAGGAGTTTTATCATTGCTTCGCCAAATCCTGCGGCCTGCTGGAGACTTGTCCTAGGAGGCATACAGAGGGCATTTGGATCGGTCTTGATCGAAAGGAGCGCCGGACCGTCAGCTGAAAGGATGCGCTTCATGGCGCTTTCAACCTCAGCGGGGTTATCAACTGTTTCGGCAGTAGCAAAACCCATCACCTTGGCCAAAGCGGCGAAATCGGGGTTGAGAAGATCGGTCTGCCAGTCGGGCAATCCGGCGGCTTCCATTTCGAGCTTCACCATGCCGAGGGCACGGTTGTCCATCACGATAAGTTTCACCGGCAGCTTATATTGCACGATTGTCATAAGGTCGCCGAGCAACATCATCAATCCGCCGTCGCCACAGAAGCCTATCACCTGACGATCGGGGGCGGCAAGCTGACAACCTATGGCCTGAGGCATTGCGTTGGCCATCGAGCCGTGGTTGAATGAGCCGATGAGAGTTCTCTTGCCGGTGGGGTTGTTGAGATAGTGGGAGGTCCATGACACATTCATGCCGGTATCGACGGTAAACACCGCATCGTCATCGGCCAGACGGTCGAGGAGCCATGTCACATATTCCGGGCGGATGAGATTCTCACTGCCGGCGTGATCAATGTGGAGTTCCTTTTCGAGCTTGCGCTCATCGTCAAACAGCTTCACCATCGAGTCGAGGAAGCTGCTGTTGTCCTTAGGCTTGATTGAGGTGAGGAGTTTTTCAATCGCGAGCTTGGAGTCGCCGGCTATGCCAAGACTCACATTGGCGCGTCGGCCTATCCTTTCGGGGCGCTGGTCGATCTGCGCAATAAAATTATCCTTAGGCATGAAGGGGGAGAAGGGGAAATCGCTGCCTATGATAAGGAGCACTTCAGCTTCGTGCATGGCTCGATAGCATGAGGTAAAGCCCGCGAGGCCGGTGGTGCCGACATAAAAATCGTTATGGGGCTGAACCATAAACTTTGCCTTGACAGTCGAGCCGACAGGAGCCTTGATGAGTTGAGCGAGTCTGAGAATCTCGGGCATCGCTTTTTCAGCGCCTATGCCACAATAGATAGTTACCTTTTCAGCCTTGTTGATTACCTCGGCCAGCCGGGTGATCTCTTCGTCAGAGGGAATGATGGGGCGGGGAGTGGGGGAGGGATGAAGCGAGGTGTTGATCTCATCGGCATCTTTTTGGGTCAGATCGCCGGGAAGGCCGAACACAGCAACGCCTTTTTTCTCGTTGGCATATTGCATGGCTGCCTGCAACATTCGCGGAGCTTGCTCGGGGGTGTTGGCCACCTGATTATACACGCTGCAATCGTCAAACAGTCTTATCGTGTCGGTTTCCTGAAAATACTGGGTGCCGACCTGCGAGCTGTCGCATGTCGAGGCGATGGCGAGCACCGGTGCACAATTAGAGCGGTTGTTGTCATAGAGGCCATTGATGAGATGCACATGGCCCGGGCCGCTGCTTCCGGCACAACAGGCCATTTTGCCGGTAATCATAGCTTCGGCTCCGGCGGCAAAAGCTCCGGTTTCTTCATGTCTCACATGAATCCACTCTATGCGGCCGTCGCGTCTCACTGAGTCATTAACATTATTGAGGCTGTCGCCGGTAATGGCATAAAGATGCTTCACACCTGCGCCGGCAATCATTTCGACCATCTGGTCGGCAACTGTTTTAGGTTTTTTATCCATAGTCTGATTTTATATGTTTTATCTATAAAGCATAACATCCTGTCAGTGCCTTAGGTTTTGACAGTGTCCCAATATTCCGAAACCAAGAGACAGATGAGATTGTTATTAAGAAAACCTACAACAACTATTTGAATATGAATATAACTCAGATAATCGAAAAGCGCGTCTCGGTCAGAACCTTCGACGAGAGCCGCCCCGTTGACCAAAAAGAAATCGACATTCTTAATGAATCCATATCTGCCGCTACCTCACCTTTTGGCGGCAAATACACCATTGAGTTAAAGAAATTTGACCTCAAGGGTCCGCAAAGCCCGAGCACCTACGGCACCATCTCGGGAGCAAACTGGTATCTGCTCATGGGTATTCATGACGATGAAATTTCAGCTCTGTCAGCCGGCTATGGAATGGAAAAGGTTGTGCTCAAAGCTACTGAGTTAGGCCTCGGCACCTGTTGGATGGCCCTTACTTTCAAAGGAAGTGATTTTATGCGCAATTCCGATATGCCTGCCGACCAACCGCTGCGCATCATTTCGCCGGTGGGATATGCGGCCCGCAAGCGCAGGATTATGGAATCGCTCACCCGCGCCACTTTGGGCAGCTCGAAGCGCAAGCCCTTTGACGAGCTTTTCTCGGAAGGGGAGTTCGGCAAACCTGTCAGCGCCGGCAATCAGTTCTATGAGGCATTGTCGATGATGAGACTCGCCCCCTCGGCCAAAAACTCTCAGCCGTGGAGAGCGCTGGTCAAGGACAACACCGTGTGGTTTTATTATGTGAATAAATCAGAGGCTGCCGTGCTTGATCTCGGCATAGGAATATGTCACTTCGACCTCACCCTGCAGGCTGCGGGCAAGAAAGGCCAATGGTCAAAGAGTGAAGATGCTCCGGCCTATCCCGGCTATATCCCGATGGTGAAATTCACTCTCGAAGATTAATTTTCCACATCCGAAAATAAAATCAGCAGACAGTTGCACCAATGAGCGACTGTCTGCTGATTATATTTAGGTCTTATGTCTCAGAGATCGAGAGGAGTGTAGGGGAGATCCCAGGCCTGGGCAACGGCTTTGAATGTAACTTTGCCATCAACGATATTCACACCCTCGGCAAGTCCGCGATCTGTCTTGCACGCCTCTTGCCAACTCTTGTCGGCGAGCTGAATGGCATAGGGAAGTGTGGCATTGGTAAGCGCTATGGTTGATGTATAGGGCACTGCGCCGGGTATGTTGGCCACGGCATAGTGAACCACATCTTCAACCTCATAGACAGGGTTGGTGTGGGTGGTAGGATGGGAGGTCTCGAAACATCCGCCCTGGTCGATTGCCACGTCAACAATCACCGAGCCTTTGCGCATGAGTTTAAGCATGTCGGCAGTGACGAGTTTGGGCGCTTTGGCTCCGGGAATGAGCACCGAGCCGATCACGAGATCGGTTGTGGGGAGTTCAGACTCAATATTATGACGGTTGCTGTAGAGGGTCTTGACGTTTTTGGGCATTACTTCCGCAACATGGCGAAGGGTGTGGAGAGATATATCGGTGATTGTGACATCGGCGCCGAGACCGGCAGCCATAAGGGCGGCGTTTCTGCCCACCACACCGGCTCCGATTACGAGCACTTTTGCCGGCTTGACTCCAGGCACTCCTCCGAGCAGTTTTCCCATGCCTCCCTGCGGTTTCTCAAGAAAGCGGGCACCTTCCTGAATAGACATTCTGCCGGCAATCTCGCTCATGGGAATCAGAAGGGGTAATCCACCCTGAGGGCCTACCACGGTTTCATAGGCTATGCATGTAGCACCGCTTTCAAGCATCGCCATTGTCAGGGCGCGGTCACTGGCGAAGTGAAAGTAGGTAAACAGGAGCTGACCTTTCTTAACGAGCATATATTCAGGTTCGATAGGTTCCTTGACCTTGATGATCATATCAGCGGCGGCATAAGTGTCTTCGATAGTCGGGAGAATTGAAGCTCCGGCCTTGATATAATCGTCGTCGGAATAGCCGCTTCCCTCGCCGGCAGTGTGCTGCACATACACCTTGTGACCGTGGTTAACGAGTTCGTGAACTCCCGCCGGAGTCATGCCCACGCGGTTTTCATTGGTCTTAATCTCTTTAGGAATGCCGATAATCATGGTACTAATATTTTTAAGGTTAAAACTTCTTGGCTTGAAAACGCTCAAATTTACCACAATTTCAGCATGATGGCAATATTCTGCGATATGTTGTTGAGCATATCCAGCAAAAAAGTTGCCTATAACAAAACAGCAGGAGTAATCCCCGTGGGGAAGCTCCTGCTGCAAGTTGGAATTTATGTGACCGGATCAGTCGGTAAGGGGAATGGCGAAGTAGCCTTTTCGACCGTTGGGCAAGATGCCTGTTATAAACATCACCTTGTCATACTGCCAGTCGGCTTTCATGATATTATTATAAATCGTGGTTACATCTTCGGGTGAGGATACACGCGAATTGTTGATGTCGACAATCACAAATCCTACAGGCACGCCCTGCTCGCTGAACCGGCCATCCTTGACGGCGGTGACTTTAACGCCTCCGTTGAGGTGGTATTCCTTGAGCTCGTCGGCATTGAGCTTGCGGAAAGTGGCGCCGAGATCATTTACCGAGGGAGCGGTAGTGATGTTGGTCGAACCCTGGGTGTTGAGCAAGGTAACCTGAGTGTTGACTGTCTTGCCGTCGCGAATGTAGGTCACGGTGAGCTTGTCGCCGGGACGGTGGCGGGTGAGCTGTTCCTGAAGCTGTGCGGAATTGTGGATGGGAGCTCCGTCGATGGCGGTGATGATGTCACCCGACTGAATACCTGCTTCCATGGCTCCGGAGCGGTCGATCACTTCACCGACATAGATACCTTCGTTCACGCCCTTGATGTTTTTCTCCTTGATGAGCTCGGGGGTGAGTTCGGCATAGCTGATGCCGAGCACGGCTTTCTGCACGGTGCCATACTGCTTGATGTCGGTCATTACCTTCTTGACAATCGACACGGGAATGGCGAAAGAATAGCCTGCATAGTTGCCGGTCTGCGAATAGATGGCGGTGTTGATGCCCACAAGTTCGCCGTCAAGGTTAACGAGCGCGCCACCCGAGTTGCCGGGATTGACGGCGGCGTCGGTCTGGATATAGCTCTCGATGCCCATGCGGCCGTCGCGGCTGCGCGAGGAAATCGAGCGGGCTTTGGCCGAAATAATACCGGTGGTTACAGTCGAGGTAAAACCGAAGGGATTACCTACCGCGAGCACCCATTCTCCCACTTTGAGATCGTCGCTGTCGCCCATAGGTATTACCTTAAGGTTTTCGGCTTCGATCTTGATAAGAGCGAGGTCGGTGGAGGGGTCGGCACCTATGACTGTTGCATCGAAGGTGCGGTTATCGAACAGAGTTACCTCCAGGCGTTCGGCACCGTCGATTACATGGTTGTTGGTGGCGATATATCCGTCGGGCGAAATAATCACTCCCGAGCCGAGGCCGGTCTGCTGCTCTTTGGGAGCCTGCTGAGGCTGGCTGCGCTGATTGCGCGAGGGGGAGCCGAAGAAATATTCAAAGAAGGGATCGGAGAACATGTCACCCTGCTGCTGACGCATGCGGGGAGTGGCATAGCTTTTTATACTTACCACACCCGAAATGGTCGAATCGGCTGCGGCGGTGAAATCGGTGTTGGCCGGGGGAAGATGATTCACCCGGGTGGCAAAGCCGGCTGCTTCCTCAAGGGTCTGCACACGCGAGTCTGCCAAAGAAATATTACTATTGCTGTCGATCAGTTTGAAAGCACCTACAGTGGCGGCCGAAGAGGCTACTGCCACACCAAATGCAAGAAGAGCAATGCGTTGATAGGTATTCATAGTCGAAATATGATTAGGGTTGATTACTATCTGAATTGTTAAAACGAGATGTTAAATTTAACTTCTCGATTATATAGACGCACAATTAGCCTAAATATTTAATCGACCCCCGCATTTTTAATCTCATTTAATAATTGGTGTGGCAGCGTTAGGATTTTTTTACAAACAGGCGGCAATAATGGCCGTCGGAATCAGATTTCGGGAGCGGCCCAGAAAGCCTCGGGGTCGTTGGTCATGTTGTTGGAATAGGTGGTGCCTTCGGGCACGAGATAGATCTGCCTTCCTCTTTCCACTTCGCTCTTGCGGCTTGAATACTGACCCTCGGGCTCAGCCTGATTGATGGTGTTGGCTCCAATGATATAGAGGTTCTTCGCCATATATTGATTAATGTAGTAGTCGATGGTCTGGTCCTGCTGATGATTCCAGTTGGCGCCCTCCGCAAGTTTGAGGGGCTCGCCGGCAATAAGGCGGCTTCTCACCTCCTCGGGGCTGAGCATAACGTCGTTTTCGTCGGTTACCCATGCGTCGAATGTCGGGTCGACCCACACCCATTTGCCTAAATCCTTGCTCCAGGCCACGGTGATTACGTGGCAATCGTTGTCAGTATCGTAATATTTGGGAAGGCAGGTGAGATAGCGGGCGGGGATACCTTCGGCCATAAGAACTTCGGCGAGCATCATAGCCATGAAGCGGCAGTTCACACCGCGGTTTTCCTCTTTGCAAACGTCATAGAAAGCTCTGAAATTGAAGGGCACCTGAGGCCAGACTGAACCACCATCGTGGCGCACGGCATCGTGGGTGAAGTGAAGGAGGTTTTTGATGCGGCTGAGTTCATCACCGTTTCCGGCCACGCTGTCGAGATTAAAGCGCTGACGGGTAAGTTCGAGCAACGAGTCACCGGCCTGGGCGTAGGAGAATTTGATTTTTTCACCGCTGCCCGGCTTGTAGGGAGCACTTTTTTTGAGAAGATCGAGTTTTGAAATCTGACGGTCGGGGTCGGCGAATGTGCCCGACTGAACCAATTGGGCAGAAATCTCAGGCAATCCGTAGAGCTCGAGAAGACTTTTGAAGTTGTCGCCGAAATTTTGAGACATTTTAAACAGCCACTCCCCCTTTTCGCTTGCCAATGCTGATTTCATAAACTCGCCGAGCTGTTTTGCCTGAGGCAGAAGTTCATCTTTACGCTTGGTAAGTTCCTCAGTTGAGGTGACAGGAAGATTGTCGGCAGAAAGAATGGCGCCTGTAACATCATAGCCTTTGAAGGAGGGGCAATTTTCATTTTCTCCCAATCCGGTGTAGACCACGAGACCTTTCAGATTCACTTTTTCGACTTTCGGACAGTTTCTTAGCAGCAACGCGCCGCCGGTAGTGATTATCGGGCCGCTGTAAGTAACCTCTTTCAGCTCGGGACAATCAAAGAAACAATAGCCGTCACTGTGACCTATGAGTCCGTTAAATTCCACTGTCTCGAGTTTGGGGCACTGTGAAAAAGAGCCGGCACCAACCATGTCAATGTTACCGTTATAGACAAGGTGCTCAAGATTGGGGAAATTGTCTTTAGTTAGTTCCAGGGCCTGATTTAGGTTGCCTTCGATGGTCAGCTCGGTGATTTCGGCTGTCTCGGTGAGATTCTTAAGCTCAGAACTTTTGACTGTTACTGATTTGGCCGAGAGAGATAACCCGACTAATGCTAATGCAGAGAATATAAGAAATGATTTCATGATGTGATAATTTTTGTTGTTTTCTATCCTAAAGACGCAATAACTCCGGATTTGTGACAACCAAATGAAAATTTTTTTATCAAAGTGAAGAAATGAGGTCGCGGAAGCCTTCATCTGTGCCTATCACAGCTATTATGTCGAAACTTTCAGCCTTGGTATCTGCAATTTCAGATTGGGGAATAACGGTATATTTCCTGCGGTTGATGCCCAGAATATTGGTTGATTCTTTTCCCCTCGACACAGCTATGAGTCTCATGCTCCCCGAATTGAAAGCGGGAATAGAGCCATATTTGAGACCTACCAGCACTTCGGGAATCACAAAGCGGTAAACGCAATGTGAGGCGTCGATTCTCATTGTGGTGATGTCGGCTCCGAGCGAAATCTCGCGGGTAAGGTCGGCGGCGGCGCGTTGTTCGGGGGTGATTATCCGGTCGATTTTAAAGGCTTCGAGTATTGATTCGTGTAGCTTGTCAATGGCCCGGGCAAAGATGTGCTTCACCCCCATTTCCTTGAGAAGCGCGACGGTGCGTATCGAGGCTCCGAAGTTTTCGCCTATAGCCACAATCACGAGGTCAACATTGTTGAGCGGCAGGGCTGAAAGAGCCGACTTGTCGGTTGCATCGAGAATATATGCTGTTGAGACATAGTCTTTGATTGATTCGACAAGAGGAGCGGATATGTCGGCGCCGATCACTTCGTGACCCATTTTGGTGAGGTCGACGGCAAGATTGGCTCCATAGATACCGAGTCCGATGATGAGATAGCGCATGGCGGGAGGGGTTAGGTGATTATAAGGTTATCGGTGGGGAATGAGGCGGCTTTTTCACGCGAATCGCCGGCCAATCCGCAGAGCAATGAGATAATGCCTACTCTACCGAGAAACATTGCCGAGCAGAGCACCATTTTGCCAGCCGTGGAGAGATAGGGGGTAACTCCGGTTGAGGAGCCGACGGTAAACAATGCAGAGAGAGTCTCGAAAAGCAGGTCTCGGGGAGGGAGGTCTGACTCTATGACGAGCATGGTGAGTGAGAAAGCGAAATATGAAAATATGCTCAGGGCCACAACGGCGTTGGCGCGTCTCACCGACCACACGGCGATAGTGCGACCGAAAGCGTGGATACGTTCATGGCCGAGAATTATGGCGCGTAAATTAAGGCAGATGGCCGCGAGGGTGTTGACCTTCACGCCGCCGGCGGTGCTCTGCGAGCCACCGCCAACCCACATCAGAAACATCACCATCAATAATGTGGCGGTGGTGAAACCTGCGGGGTTGACCGACGAGAAACCGGCCGAGCGGGGCACCACGGAGTTAAACACCGATTGGGTGATTTTCTCTATCTGCGACATGCCGGCGAGAATTTTCTGCTGCTCGAGAAGATAGAATCCTACCGCTCCGGCAACAAACAATATCAGGAAAGTGAAGATCACTATCTTGGTGTTCATGTCAAAGGGGTGAACGTTGCGCGGCTCGGTGTCGCGGTGATGAAGCCGTTGCCATTGGCGGCGCACGGTGAGAAACAGCGCGTCCTTAAAATTGACCAGTATCGGGAAACCTATCGCTCCGAGAATCACAAGCAGCGAGGTGATCCAATAGATGGAGATGTTGCCATAGAGCAGGTCGGGATTAGCCATTCCGCCCGGCATGATCGAGAAACCGGCATTGCAGAAAGATGAAAGACTGTGGAAGGCGGCTACAGCTATCTCCGCGCCGGTCGAGAGGCCCATAGTGTCGTGGATACTAAGCCACACCAGCAGCGCGCCCGCCCCTTCAATCACGAGTGTGAAGCCGAGAATATAGATGAGCGTTGACAGCAGGGAGCTCATGCTCTTGCTGTAGATCATATCCTTGATGAGCAGCTGGGAATAAATAGAGGCACGTCCGCTGAAAAAGAGTGCGAACAGCGATGTGAAAGTCATCACTCCGAGGCCTCCTACCTGTATCAGGAGCGATAGAATAATTGTGCCGAGGGGAGTGAGGTTGACATAAATGTCGATCGGCGTCAGTCCGGTGATACACACCGCCGATGTAGAGACAAACAGCGCGTCACTGAAACTGATGCCGGCATAGGTAGATTTGGGGAGCATGAGCATCAGCGCTCCGAAGAATATCAGCACGAGAAAGCTCGCCGAGAGGAGCAGCGACGGATTGGTGCGCTTGCCGAGAATATCGACCACCCACCGGCTCACGTCTGAAACCGCATAGGCCAACAGCATGAGGTAGACAAACCACCTTGAATAGATCACCGCGCTCAAAAAGGGAATGACCGGTTTGAGTGGAGGGGAGGAGATAAGGGGAATGAGAGTGAGAAGAACACCTATGCCCAATATCACGAAAAATGTGGAGCCGCGCCATTGGGAGTTGCGGAATATAATCTTATAGAAAACGTTGACGAGAAAGATCAGTTGACCGATGTGGATGATGTTGTGGAGCAGCTGACGGTCGCCGAGCGAATGGTCAAATCCCACAATCATAATCATGGCACCGATAAGAGCTATCGAAGCCACGACCGAAAGAATGTTCATCACCACATCCCACACCTTGATGCCCTCCACAAAGCGGTGGGTGAATTGCCTGAATGCAAAAAAGACTTTCTTATAGTAAGCCTTCAGCCGGGAATTTGATGAGCTCTTACGTGGCGGCATCTTTTTAATGAGTAGTCAGGGGAGAGATTATTCTTTTTCAGAAAGTTCAAGCCAGCGCATCTCCATCTCGTCGAGCTGAGAGGTGATTTCAGAATAGCGGGCCGACAGGGCGGCTACATCGTCGATTACCTCACCCGAAGAAAATTTCTTGTCGATGTCGTTTTTCTCCGCGGTGAGGCGATCAATATCTTCGGTGAGGCGGTTGAACTCCTGCTTCTCCTTAAACGACATTTTCTCTTTGCGGAGCGCGGTTTTTTCCTGATGTCGCGGCTTGTCGGCGGGAGCGGCCTCCACAGCTTCGAGACGTTTTTTCTCAGCCAAAGCCTGACGATAGTCGGTGTAGTTGCCGGGAAAGTCTTTCACCACGCCGTTGCCCTCAAACACGAAGATATGGTCGACTATGCTGTCGAGGAAAAAACGGTCATGACTCACAACTATCACACATCCTTTAAACTCGGCAAGATATTCCTCCAGCAATCCGAGAGTCATAATGTCAAGGTCGTTGGTCGGCTCGTCGAGAATCAGGAAGTTGGGGGCGGTCATTAGCACGGTGGCGAGATGGAGTCGCGCTTTCTCGCCGCCGCTGAGGGTGTGGATATATTTCTGCTGGTCGGCCGGCGAAAAGAGAAAGCGGTTGAGAAACTGCATGGGTGAGTAGCGGGTCACTCCGTCTGCAAGGGTAACCTCTTCCATCATGTCGGTCACGGCGTCGATCACCTTTTTGGTGCTGTCAAACTTTATGCCCTGCTGGGAGTAGTAACCAAATCTCACTGTGGTGCCCACATTCCATTGGCCGCTGTCCTGAGCTACCTCTGAGAGCAACATTTTGATGAATGTGGATTTACCCACACCGTTAGGGCCGATGATGCCGACCTTTTCGCCGCGCGCAAAAGTGTAGGTGAAGTCGCGGAGAATCACTTTGTCGCCATAGGCCTTGTTGATACCCTCGGCTTCAAAAATCTTCGAGCCTATGTAGCCGGAGTTCATGCCCGAGAGGTCGGCGTTGCGCTCGCGGAGATCTATCTTTGAGCGTCGTGTCAGCTCGTGGAAGGCGTCGATGCGGTATTTAGCTTTTCCGGCTCGGGCCTGAGGCTGGCGGCGCATCCACTCGGTTTCCTTGCGGAGGGTGTTGCGCACACGGTCGAGCTCAGCTTCCATCGCCTCGATGCGCTCGGCGCGGCGACGCAGATAATAGTCGTAGTTGCCTTTATAGCTGTAGACCTGCTGACGGTCGATTTCGAGTATCGAGTTGCACACGCGATCGAGGAAATATCTGTCGTGGGTCACGAGCAGGAGGGTCACTCTCGAATGGGCAAGATAGTTTTCGAGCCATTCTATCACGTCGATGTCAAGATGGTTGGTAGGCTCGTCGAGCAGCAGCAGGTCGGGATTTTCGAGTATCACCCTCGCGAGGGCAACCCTTTTGAGCTGACCGCCCGAAAGGGTCTCAACCTTGGCTTCGGGATTGGTGATGTTGAGCTGGGTGAGCAGCTGACGAAGGCGATCTTCATAATCCCAGGCGCCGGCGCTGTCCATCTGTTCAGAGGCGGCAGCGATAGCGTCGGCATCGCCCGAGGCAAGCGCTTTCTCATAGGCCTCGATTATCGAAGCGGTGGCTGAGGCGGCCGATGAGCCGATACAGGCCTGAAGCACTGTGACTCCCGGCTCAAAATGAGGCGTCTGGTCGAGATAGCCCACCCTGAGGTCGGCGCGGAACACCACCGAACCGCTGTCGGGACTCTCATGGCCGGCAATCACATTGAGAAGAGTGGATTTGCCTGAACCGTTGCGGGCCACAATGCCGATTTTCTGGCCTTCGTCAACTCCGAAGGTCACATCGTGAAACAACAGTCTTTCGCCGTAGCTTTTAGAGAGCTTTTCGATTTGAAGATATGAGGCCATAGGTTAAATTGCTTTACAATGGGAGATTAACGGGCGAGGGAGAGGTTGAAGCTGAAGCCAAACGCCGTTGACGAGGTGGGGAAGGCTGTTGAGCTTACAATCGGGGTATTGATCTGATGCTCAAAGAAAGCTCCGACCTGAAGTTTTCTCGACAGCTGGTAGTTGGCGGTGAGGTTGAGATTGACGGTGCGCGAGCCGGAGGTGGCCTGGGTATAGGCGGTTTCTATGCGGCGTATAAGAGCCTGATTGTTCTGGAACGAGAAGTCGCCGTTGATGGTGAGGTCGTTGCTCACTCCGGTCTGTTTGCCTTTGAGTTTGAGAATCGAGTTAAACCCTACAATCTTATAGCCGAGGCCGAGGGTTATGCCGCGGGTAGTGGCCTCAACAATCTGTCCGGCCGATGAGTTGAGGGTGAGGGTGCGCTGGTCGCGCCACTCTGCGTTGATGCTCATGTTGTTTTTGAGGGTCACGGCGGCGCCGACGAGGGGAGCGAAACGCTCGGTGATGGCTACCGAGGCGATATTATAGGGTGAGGAGGGCACGGGATTGCCGGTGACTTCGTTGATTGTGAAACCGGTGGTCTCGCTGCCGTCAGCGCTCACCCAGTTGAGATAGGAGGAGTAGGCGCCCACCGAGTAAGTACACTGATAGGCGTGGTTGAGAGTGACGTTTTTGAATTTATCCTTAAAGAAGGGTAGCTGAGAGAGACCGTCATAGGAGACTCTCCAGTTGGGAAGGGCATAGGCGAGCGAGGGGAAGGGTGAGAGATTCTGCTTTGAGGCATCGCGGCCCGAGTAGGCGGCGAGGAAGGCGGGAATCAGCACATCCGACCCGGTGAGACTCACGGTGCCGACCTCGGGATTGTAGGGCTTGCCGGCGTTGACTGTGCCTTCGAGGAAGCCCGCCGAGGGGTAGCTCACGTTGGAATAGAGACCTTCATAGCGGGCGGCTATCACCTGAATGTTCTCGATGAACTTGTTGAAGGTGGGGCTGTCATAACCGTTTTTGGCACTTCCCGACTTAAAGGCGGTGAGCAGGGAGATGTGGGTCATGGTGAAGTTGCCGCTGAGTGAGGTGGGAGTGCCGGCATACATAAACTGCATCTGACGTGTGCGGTTGTCGGTGCGGTTGGTTGTAAGGGTGACTTTGAGACCCTTTACCGGCTCAAGAGTGAGCTCAAAATTCATCTCGTTGGCCTTTGAATAGTTGGCCGGCGAGGTCTGGCCGTCGTCGGTCATGAGCCAGTTGCGGCTCTTGGCTTTCTCAACATATCCTTCTCCAAAGAAACCGAAGGCGAAATCGAGGCCGGGAGCCATCGGTCCCCATGTGTCGGTCTGACCGAAAATGTCACCCGCATTGGGGCGGAAGAGCGGCAGGGAGAGCGACTTGGTGGAACGTATGCGGGCCGAGGCTGTGCGTGGCGACATGAGGAGTCTCAGGGCATACTGGGTCACTTCGGTGAGTGCGTTCCTATCCTGCTTAAGATTTTCGGTGATGACAAACTTGAGGTTGCGGTCGCCGCGATCTATCACCTCGATAGAGTTGTTGTCGAGGCTGCGTGTCTTGACGGTGACAGGGTCGCCGGTAGTGGCATCGGTGGCGGTAACCTTAACCTTGCGGGTGCGCAGATTATGCTTGATCACGAGCGAGGTATCGGGCTTGAGAGTGTAGGTGCGCTCAAACTTGCGGGCTTTTTTCTCGCGTGCCTGAGCACTGCGTTTCGAGGAGTTAAACCGCTGGTTGATTTCCTTGAGATAGTTTGATTTGTTGTAGAGTGTCTCGAAATTGAGTCGGGAGTCGATTGAATAGGCTGTCTGGTTGGCGATGGTGTTGCCCATCTTTATCCCCTCGACAGTAGCACCGCGATCCCAGCTGTAGGTTGAATTATATGAGAGGGTGGTGTTGAGACAGTCAAGATAGGGTATTTTTGCGAAGGGAGCTGTATAGGTGGCGGTGGCATTCTGGTTGTAGGCCCAGGGGGTGCCGAGACGCAGAATGCTCTGCATCACGGTGTCGCGCCATTCGGTGTATCTGTCGGGGAAGAGCTTGCGGTTTACGGCGCCGATAGGTTCTTCGATTCTTGCGGAGGTGTTGCTGGTAAACGAGAGGTTGATCGATTTGGTGAGATTCCATGTGAGGGAGAGCTGACGGTCCCAAAGGAAGTTTTTGCTCACCGACACGGGGAGCTGGAACATAACGTCGCGCTCAGAGCGGGTCTGCTGCTCGTAGTAGAAACGCGACATCGAGGTCGAGAAGTTAAAGTTGTTGGGGAGCCAGTTGAGCTCCCACTCCTTAATGAATTTCAAGCCTTTCTTGGTCGAGGTGATGAAGCTGAAAG
>CAYLMR010000039.1:0-23443 GCA_964384885.1 uncultured Bacteroides sp. | reverse complement strand
ATGTCTTTCAGATGGAAACGCCTAAATCTGTGCGTTTCTATTTGGATTCTTCACATAGAGGCTAATTGAGACCATAGAGCGCACTCAAAGAGGCTTATAGATACACTCACAATAATACCAACTTGGCCATCATGTCGGAAAATTTCAAAAAAAATCATTTTTCTCAAAACCTTTTTCCCTCGGGAGATGTTATAATTACAGAAAAAGCAAAAAAGCTACTTTTTCCATTGCAAGAAATGTGATAATGATTGGTTTATTATCTAAGCGAGGAGGCGTTGTGATAACGGCCCCTCGTTTGGTTTTTATGCCTTTCGGATCATTTCTTTTTGGGAGGCACGCGGTAGATTTTTCCGCTGTCGAGATTCCAGATATAGCCGCGGATATTCTTCAACCCCATCGAGCGGAGCATCCATGTGTAGCGCCTCAGCTGCGGATAATATTTTGTGTGGTCGGTGTCGCCGGTCTTATAATCTATCACGTCGACATGGCCGTCGGCAGTCCACACCACCCTGTCGGGCCTGCGGTGCTCAAAATTGCCGTGGGTTGCCGGGCGTCCGGTAGAGACAGGCCGCTCAATCAGCACCTTTTTATAATCGGTGAACCACGGAGCGACATCCTCGCGACTCAGGAGCGCGGTCAGTTCGGCTTCAATCTCCGGGGCTTCGTCGCGAGGCACGAGTCTGCGCGAAACACACCGCCTCACCGCCTTGGCCACATCGGAGAGATTCCTCACATGAGCCAGCACATCGTGATACATTATGCCTCGCTGTCGCGCCTCATCCTTGGGCCGCGGCATCTCTACGGTGGCAAGCACATTGATTCCCCTCGCGTTTTCACCCGAGAGCGCACCCACCGTTTCGGCAAACACCGATGGTGAGGCCAGCGAGGCAGGTTTCTCCTCCTCTTCCTCAATCGCTTTAGTGGGTTGACCGCTGATCATCGAAAGGTCGGCCACGAGCTCTGCCTCCTCCGGCAGGTTGAAATTATCGAGCTGAGACTCGTCGGGGATATAGCTCTCCATGTGCGACGCACACTCACACAGCAGTCCGGAAATCGAAGCGTCAGAAGCCTCCCGGTAGGTCACTATCAGCTCGTCGATGGCGCGGGTAAACACCACATAGGTCACATTGAGCTCGTCGAGCAACAGCTCATCCACCCTGCGCTTATACTGGTCGCCGAAAGGAGTTCCCTCAAGCACCGCCGCCGGTCGCACGGGGAGCATCGGGGGGAGATACTCGCGCGGAATATCCTCTATGGCCGAGGTGTCAAACCATTCGGGCGATTTAAAGTCATTGGTTTTCCATGTCGCGAAAGGCACATGCACGCACTTGAACTCCAGTCCCTTCGATTTATGAATTGTCATCACCCTGAGGCTTTGGGAGTCGGGCGAGGTGGCCACCTTGTTCTTGCGCCCTTTGGTGTCCCACCAGTTGCAGAAGCTCCTCACGTCGGCCGAGCCTCGCGCTGAGAAATCCACCACCATGTCGCGCAAGGCTGCGATATACATGCTTTCGACCGCAAGGGTGGCTTCGGGAATGAATCTCTGAATTATCCTGTCGACCATCTCGATGAGGTTGGAGCAGCGCGACATGTCGAGATCTTCGGCCACCTGACGGTTGAGATCCACCTCCGGATTGTCAAGCATCATCTCAACCATCCTAACAGCCTCACTCAATGCCGCCGAGGGGGTCATGCCCATGCTCTGAGCCTTTTCAAATTCGTTGAGCAAGAGGGTGAGCGAGGTCTGCGAGAGGGTATGGTGGTCTTTGCGCAGCGAGTTGTCGAGGGTTTTGCGCGCATAGGTCGCCGCCGAGAGCGCCACCGAGCGCAATATGCTCATTATCAACCTCACCGAAGGCGCCGAGCTCACCATCAGGGCGTCATCGCTCACTATCCTGAATCTCGGATACTCAGGATCGGTTTCCAGGAGAGCTATGAGGTGGGAAATCACAAGCGAGGCCTGCGCCTTTTTTCGGCACAACACCACTATCTCTCCCGGCGAATAGCCCGACTCAATCTGCCGTTTTATCTCAGCCGACATTCTCTCGAGCGCCACCTTATTATATGTCTCGTTGTTGGAAGCCTTGATACACGCCAGAGCCACAAACCCTTTGTGTTGGGTGTTGTCGGGCGCGATTTCCTGCATCACGTTGCTGTAGATCTCCTCATTGCCGGTTTGGGCGGCAGCCGCGGTAAAGAGGTCGTTGTTGAATTTCACCACCGTTGCGCTCGAACGCCAGTTGGTATTCGCGCCGGGAGTGTTGCCCTTGACCGCAACCCTCGATGAAACGAAATCACTTTCAACCTCCTCCTTAAGCAGATTGGGGTCGGAAGATCTGAAACGGTAGATACACTGTTTTTCGTCGCCGATAATGAGCGAATCGTTGTCAACGGCCATGCTCTCCGACAGCAGCGGCCTGATGTTTAGCCACTGCATTTTTGAGGTGTCCTGAAACTCGTCAATGAGATAATGGTGATACCACACACCCATGCGCTCATACACAAACGGGGCGTCGTCATCGCCGATAATGTCATGAAGCAAGCCGTTGGTGTCGCTCAACAGCAGCATGTTGTTATCCTGACGGTAGGATTCGAGCTGCCTCAGCACGTCGCCGAATATTCCGAGAAAATGAATATTGGCGCCGAGCTCGCGATAGAAATAATACTGGCGCAGCTTGGCGAGCAATTCCTTGGCAAACGCCGAGATCTGCTCGGCCACAGGGAGATTTGCCTCTTTCTTTGCCTTTGTGCCGGTGAGTATCGACATGGCGCCGGCGGACGCCTTTTGGATTGTCGCGCCTGTGAAAATTGTCGCGCCTACGGTTGAGGGAGAAATTGTAACGCTCCCCTCTATCCACCTGCGGTTGTTGACCGAAATATTATCAATCGTTTCAGCCAAAGCTCTGATCATCTCACCCTTCTTAGCTATTTGGCTCAAAATGGCGAGCATGTTGGCAGAGAGCGATTTCACCAGTTTTTCAATCCTTTCGGGGTCGCTGAAATAGTCGGCAAACTCGGCCGCATGGAGAGAAAACTCCTCATTCATCAACCCCTTGATAAAGCTGAGAAGTGAAGAATGAAGCTCGGAGGAGGTGTTGAAAAGGTTAACCGATTTCTTTTCTCTTATCCGCGCGGTGAGAAAATTTGTGAGCCAGTGAATGGTGCGTCTCACCGCCTTGTCGTCATCATGATATGACAGCGATCTGAACAGCTCGGCCACGCTGAGTGCCACCGGGCCGTCGCTGTCGATTTCCACCTCATAGTTGCCCACCAGTTCGGCCTCGCGGGCAAAGGTGCGCAATATCGACTGAAAAAATGAGTCGATAGTGCTTATTCCGAAGCTTCCGTAATCAAAGAGCAGTTCCTGGAGGGCGTCGTGGGCGGCGCTGCGAAGCTGCTGCCGGGAGCATCCGAACTCTTTGACGAGCATGTCGAGGTAGGATGATTTGCCCTTCTCAATCCCCGCCAGCGTGGCAAGCTCGGCCACGATGCGGCTTTTCATCTCGTCGGTGGCCTTGTTGGTAAACGTTATGGCGAGAATATGGCGATGGCTGTTGCGCTGATGCCGGCTTTTGAGCGAATATTTGCCCGACTCATCCTTCCGGCCAAGCAGCATCTTGATATATTCATAGGCCAGGGTAAACGTTTTTCCCGAGCCGGCCGAAGCTTTATAGATGGAAAGCATAAGCCTTAACCCTTCACCTTATAGCCCATTGACCTGAGCAATTGGGGAAGCTGCTTGCGGCGGTCGCCCTGAATCAGAATTTCGCCGCCGCGCGCGGAGCCGCCACATCCGAGGATTTTCTTGAGCCTGGAGGCCACGTCGAGCAGAGTATCGTCATCACAGGTGAAGCCAGTGATTATGGTTGCTTCCTTACCCCCGCGCCCTTTCCGTTCATAGAAGATAGCGAGGCTGTCGGAAGGGGCGGAGGTTTCTTTCTTCTCACGGATTTCCTCAGCCTGAGGCTCGGCCGGCTCGCCCATCTCTGAGCGGAGCGACGACAGGGCGTCCTGCCACGATAGATTATTCTTCATAGTCAATGAGGTGTGGGATGGGAATCAGTCGTTTAACGAAGCATTGGCAATCGAGTCGACCACTGCCATTTCGAGCGAGTCGGAGGGATCGCTGTGGTCATATTCAGCCTCTCCCGCCTTGACGATATGCTCGAGGTTGCGGGCATATTGTATCTGGTCGGCGGGAACGAGACGGGTGAAAAATATCTGCGCCGAGTCGGCATTAACTTCATAGGCACGGTGATAGCAGTTGGCTGCGTTGGCCATGAAGTCGCTGTAGCCGGGTTGCTCGGCCAACTGCATATACACGAGCGAAAGTCTGCAGAGCTGAATGGCCGACAGATGAGACACCGCTGAGGTGTCGTTGGTGAATGTTTCGGCTACCGAGCGGGCCGAAACCATATCGCCGGCGGCTACCGCCATTTCGGCATCGCGCAGTGAGTTGTCAAAATCTTTCACCGAAGATGATGAGCAGGAGCCGAGGCCGAAAATCATTGCGGCCGACGCAAGCATTGATAGGATAGAGAGACGATAAATCGACATATTGTTGTTCTGATTTTTTGTCAGGTTATCAGTCAAGAATCAGTTTAAAATCGTTGATGAATTTCTTTACCTCGGGGCGTTCCTCGATGAGTCGCGCCATCACTTCACGGTCGTTCCATGTGCGCCGCGAGGTCTCGCCGGTGTTGATGTTCACGGCGATGGTGAGCATATCGTTTTCAACCGCCGAGCGCAGGTGAGCCTGAAGGTCGTTCATCACCTTGTTGAGCTCGAGCTGCTGGGCTGAGTTTTCAACCGTCACCACCCACTCGTCGCTCCCCTCCTTGGGCTGCGCGGGCTGGGAGGCTCTCATCGTGTTGACAAGAATATGTTGGGTGGGCCTTGCGGCTGCAAATTCGCGCCATGCGGCGAGGAGTTTTTCGCGATCCACCGGGTTGCGGCGCATCGGGTTGCTCCCTGATGTCGGTCCATAGGCAGCCTGGGCATCCTCCGCGGTCTGAGCTTCCTGCTGTCGGTTTTTAGCCGAGGTTTTAATTGATATGTGAGGCACTCCCACCGGTCTGCCCGGCCTGTTTGCAGGCGTAGGCGCGGGAGGAGTAACCGGCTTGGGCGCTGCCGTTGGCGTCGTCCTCACCTGCGGGCGCGGGGGTGCGGCTGGTTGAGGAGTTGCAGGTGAGACCGGAGCAGCGGGAGCGGCAGGCGTGACCACCTGACCGCCATTGGCGGCTATATGCTTGAGCCCCTCCCCATTGCCGCCTTTCTTAGTCGGCGAGGGGCTGCATAATTGGCATATCTTGGCGAGCGTCAGCTCGATAAGAAATTGCTTCGATGTGGTTTGGCGATAGTTGAGGTCTGCCTCGTTACATAGACACATCGCCTTGTAGAGGAAATCGGGAGTGCATCTGCGACCCATTTCCACAAGCGCGGCCTTCTCTTCGTCGCCCGACTCGATGAGCGGGAGTGTGGCGGGCGACTGGGCAACCATCAGATCACGGATATAGGCGCCGAGACCGTTGATAAAAAACAGTGAGTCGAAGCCCTTATCGCGAATCTCCTTATATATAACCCATGAGTCGAGCACCTTTGAGTTGAGGAAACAATCCATCAGCTTGGCGTAGTAGGCCGAGTCGAGCACATTGAGGTTGTCGATAGCCGCACGATAGGTGATGTTGCCCCTCGACGAAGCCGCCACCTGGTCAAAAATGCTCAGGGCGTCGCGCATTGCGCCGTCAGCTTTACGGGCTATGACATTGAGCGCCGAGGTCTCGGCCTCTATCCCCTCGCTTTTGGCCACATAAGCCAGGTGGTCGATCATATCCTGAATCGTTATCCTGTGGAAATCATATATCTGACATCGCGACAGGATAGTGGGAATGATCTTATGTTTTTCGGTTGTGGCGAGAATAAACACCACATACGACGGGGGCTCTTCCAACGTTTTGAGAAAGGCGTTGAAGGCCTGAGACGATAGCATGTGAACCTCATCGACGATAAACACACGGTAGCGGCCGTCGGCGGGAGGAGTCTGCACCTGCTTCACCAGTTCGCGAATATCGTCGACACTGTTGTTTGAAGCGGCGTCAAGCTCCACAATATTCATCGAGCTTCCGGAATTGAAAGCCTTACATGACTCACATTCGTTGCACACCTCCCCTTCGGGCGAAAGGTTGGTGCAGTTGATGGTCTTGGCAAAAATACGGGCGCATGAAGTCTTGCCCACGCCTCTCGGCCCGCAGAACAGATAGCTGTGAGCCAGACGGTGGGTCACAACGGCATTCTTGAGAGTTTCGGTCAGAGCTTTCTGCCCCACCACGCTCGAGAATGTCGCAGGCCTGTATTTTCGCGCTGAAACAATATAATTTTCCATTTATCTTTCGCGGGAAAACTGCTTTCCCAACCACAAATTTACACCTTTTATTTCACATATCAAAATAACCGCCCCCCAACTTCCGAAATTCCACACATATTTTCCGGCTCATTTACCGTCGCCCAAAACAATCCCCGCAGTCTGAAACACAATCAGCAACATCATTCGGGATTAAATCGCAAAAAAATCAGCTGAAAACTTCTGATTGTGAACTAAAAGTAGTAACTTTGCAGCCGAAAGGAGAAATTGCGGCCTCACGGCTGCGCTCTGCTTTCAAATTTTTTACCAATCAACCCTATTTTATTAACCTATTTAAATGACTGAAGAATTAAACAATTCTCCCATCGCAGATTTCGACTGGGATGCGTATGAGAACGGCGTGGAGCAGGGCGACAAAACCCGCGAAGAGCTCACCAAAACCTATGACGAAAGCCTTAACACCGTCAAGGACAAGGACGTAATCGAAGGTACCATCATAGCTCTCAACAAGAGAGAAGCAGTGGTTAACATCGGCTACAAAAGCGACGGCATCATCCCTGTTAACGAATTCCGCTACAATCCCGACATCAAGGTCGGCGACGTGGTTGAGGTGTTTATCGAGAATCAGGAAGACAAAAAAGGTCAGCTGATCCTTTCTCACCGCAAAGCCCGCGCTGCCCGCTCTTGGGTGCGTATCAACGAAGCTCTTGAAAACAACGAAGTTATCAAGGGATTCATCAAATGCCGCACCAAAGGTGGCATGATCGTCGACGTATTCGGCATCGAGGCCTTCCTCCCCGGCTCACAGATCGACGTTCGTCCCATCCGCGACTACGACATCTTCGTAGGCAAAACAATGGAATTTAAGGTTGTTAAGATCAACCAGGAGTTCCGCAATGTTGTTGTCAGCCACAAAGCTCTTATCGAGGCTGAACTCGAACAGCAGAAACGCGACATCATCGCCAAGCTCGAAAAAGGTCAGGTGCTCGAAGGCACTGTCAAGAACATCACCAACTATGGTGTATTCATCGACCTCGGCGGCGTAGACGGTCTCATCCACATCACCGACCTCTCTTGGGGCCGCGTGTCACACCCCTCAGAGGTTGTGCAACTCGACCAGAAGCTCAATGTCGTTATCCTCGACTTCGACGACGAGAAGAAGCGCATCGCCCTCGGTCTCAAGCAGCTCATGCCTCATCCCTGGGATGCTCTTGATCCCAACCTCAAGGTTGGCGACAAGGTTAAAGGCCGCGTAGTGGTTATGGCCGACTATGGCGCATTTATCGAAATCGCCCCCGGTGTTGAAGGCCTCATCCACGTGAGCGAAATGTCATGGAGCCAGCACCTCCGCTCGGCACCCGACTTCCTCAGCAAGGGCGACGAAATCGAAGCCGTTGTGCTTACCCTCGACCGCGAGGAGCGCAAGATGAGCCTCGGTCTCAAGCAGCTCAAGAAAGATCCCTGGGAAGATATCGAAACCAAATATCCCGTTGGCTCACGCCACACCGCCCGTGTGCGCAACTTCACCAACTTCGGTGTATTTGTTGAAATCGAAGAGGGTGTTGACGGCCTGATTCATATCTCCGACCTCTCTTGGACCAAGAAAGTTAAACACCCCTCAGAGTTCACTCAGATCGGTGCTGAAATCGAGGTTCAGGTTCTCGAAATCGACAAAGACCAGCGTCGTCTCTCTCTCGGCCACAAGCAGCTCGAAGAGAATCCCTGGGACGTATTTGAAACCATCTTCACCCTCGGTTCTATCCACGAAGGCACTATCGTAGAGATGGTAGAGAAGGGCGCTGTTGTTGCTCTCCCCTATGGCGTTGAAGGCTTCGCTACTCCCAAGCATCTTGTTAAACAGGACGGCTCACAGGCCAAGGTTGACGAGAAGCTCAACTTCAAGGTTATCGAGTTTAACAAAGACTCAAAGCGTATCATCCTCAGCCACAGCCGCATCTTTGAAGATGAAGCACGTGCCGAGCGCAACGAAAACCGCAAGGCTAAACGCGCTGCAGCTCCCAAGCGTCAGGCTGAAGAGCAGCCCATGCTCAACGCTCCCCTTGAAAAGACCACTCTCGGTGACCTCGCCGAACTCGCCGCTCTCAAGGAGAAACTCGAAAACAAATAATCTTTAATCGAAAGATATTTGAATAATTTTCCTCCGGAGTCACCTCATCGTGATTCCGGAGGTTTTTTATATCCCATCTTCTTTTAAACATTGAAAAACGGTTAAGAATTTTTAGAGCAAAAAATCTCTGAAATATGGCTCTGAATAGCAAATTTTTAGGTAAATTTGCATCTGTATTATAAATTACGCGTAATTTTACCGTTACCTTACCATGAAGCCAACCAAATCATTATTACTGCCTGCCCTGATGGCTACCCTCTTGCCGTCGGCAGCCACTGCTGATATTAATAATCTCATGCCCCTTCCCAAGACAATTGTTGAAGGAAGCGGAAGTTTTGTTATGTCGGGGGCGGTGGCGCTTAATGACCCCTCCGGGTCGGTGCTTCTCAAAGAGTTTATCGCCGACAACAATCTCACCCTCGACCCCTCGGCCAAATCGTCCATTACGGTAAAATATGTTGAGTCTGTTCCCGGAGCCCGCGATTATGAGCTCGCAGGCTATCCCGACGAAGCCTATACCCTTACCGTCACCCCCGACGGCATCGAAATCACCGCCGTGACCTCGACAGGCGTAATTCGCGCGGCCCAGACCCTCGCCCAGCTTGCCGAAGACTCGGGCGACTCTATTCCTGCCGTTACTATCGTCGACTGGCCCGCATTTAAACTCAGAGGATTCATGCACGATGTTGGCCGGTCGTTTGTGGATTTTGAGACCCTCAAAAAACATATCGACCTCCTCTCAAAATTTAAGGTCAACACCTTTCACTGGCATCTCACCGAAAATCAGGCATGGCGTTTTGAGGTTAAAGCCTTTCCGCAGCTCACCTCCGCCGAGTCAATGACCCGCTTTGCAGGTCAGTATTACACCCGCGAGCAATGTCGCGAGCTCGAAAGATATGCCGCCGAAAGAGGTATCACCATCATTCCCGAGATTGATATGCCGGGCCACAGTCAGGCCTTTGAGCGCGCCATGGGCCACTCCATGCAAACCGACAAGGGTGTAGCCGAGCTTCAGGTAATACTTGAAGAGGTTGCCGAGACATTCCCCAATGCTCCCTATATCCACATCGGCGCCGACGAGCAGACAATCACCTATCCAGACTTTCTCAAAATAATGACCGACAAGGTTCACGCCCTCGGTCATAAAGTAGTGGTGTGGAATCCAATACGCGGCGTTGAAATAGGTCCCGGAAAAGGCTTCGACCTGCTCACCAACTGGAGCACCGCGGGAGTGCTCAAACCGGGCCTGCCCAACATCGACATGCGCTATAACTACATCAACCACTTTGATGTGTTTGCCGACCTCGCCGGCATCTACCGCAGCAATATTTTCTACAGCCCCGAGGGCAACAAAGATATTGCCGGAGCAATGGTGGGAATGTGGAACGACCGCAAGCTACCCGACCAAAACCAGATCATAGCCCAAAACAATTTCTACGCCAATGTGCTCGCCACTGCCGAGCGCGCATGGAAAGGAGGAGGCAAGCAGTATATCGAAGCCGGCGGAGCCATCCTCCCCAACTCGGGTGAGGAATATGACGAATTTGCCGACTGGGAAAACCGTTTCCTCTACCATAAGGCTCATAGTCTTGAGGGGGAACCGATACCTTACGTCAGGCAAACCAACGTGCGCTGGCGCATAACCGACCCCTTCCCCAACAACGGAAACAAAAACCTCGCCTTCCCTCCAGAGACAGAAGAGCCTGCCAAAGAATACACTTATAAAGACAAGACATATTCAACCCGCATGGCCACAGGTGCCGGCATTTATCTCCGTCACACTTGGGGCACAACCGTTCCGGCTATCTTTACCGACACCCCCGACAACGTAACCGCCTACGCCTACACATATATCTATTCGCCCGAAGAGACCGAAGCGGGTGCGCTGATCGAATTTCAGAACTATTCGCGCTCGGAAAACGACCAGGCTCCCGACAAAGGCAGCTGGGACAGAAAAGGATCGCGTATCTGGCTCAACGATGAGGAGCTCAAAGCCCCCTCATGGCAAAACGCCGGCAAATCGATCAACTCGGAAACCGATCTCCTCGACGAGAATTTCGCTGCCCGCGCTCCCTACCCCGTCACCCTCCGAAAAGGTTGGAACAAGGTGATGATCAAGCTCCCCTATGTTTCAGCCCCTGGAGTGAGACTTAATAAATGGCTCTTTACATTTGTAGTGACCGACAAAGAGGGCAAGAACGCTCTCGACGGTCTGATTTATTCCCCCTCCAAAATCATTGATCAGGAAGCCGAAATGCTCGACGACCTCATCAACGACTATAAGGTTAAGCGTGACTCATATATCGGAACTCTTCCCGGCTATTACCCTGCAAGCCTCGCCGCAGATTTTGACAGAATTGCCGACGAAATTTCCGCCACCCTCACTCAGGAGGCCTCACCTGAGCAGCGTCGCCAACAGTCACAGAAACTCACCGAAGACTTTAACGCTTTTATGGCTTCGCTCACCGCTGCCAATATGAATCAGCCGGCAGAGGAAACCCTCTACACCCTCCACACTCCCCTGCGCGGCAGCAGATATGCCACCTCCGCGGGCGCCGGAAAACCGATGGTAGGCAATGCCTCCCCCTCGGCAGCTTCAAGCTGGAAGTTTGAGAAACGCAGCGACGGCTCATTCAATATCATCAACTTCGATGACCACACCTATGTTTCTACCGAAGCTACCTATAACACTGCCATCAAAACCACATCCTCAGTCCCCTCGGCAGGCTGGGAAATACTCCCCACCGAAAAGCCGGGCTATGTGATTATAACTTCGGGCACAACAGAGTGGAATCAGACCACCGCCTCGCTCAATTACCGTGTTTATAACTGGAGCTCTCAGAAAGATGGCCGCGACATCACCGACGCCGGCTGCATATATCTCTTTGCCGAAGCTGAACAGGGCGAAGCGCCCGACACCCCTCAACCTATCGCCACGATTACCGACATCTCCCTTTCGGGCAACTCTCCCTATAAAGTGCCCGACGAAATAGCCTCGCGCGTATTTGCCGCCAAAGCCGTGACAACAGCCATTGACTATGAGATGAACAATGAGTTCTCGGATTTTAATTCGATTGTAGCTTCGAGCGACACCATTGCCTCGCGCCAATATTTTACCCTTGCCTCAAAAGGGGGCAAGTATGCCTTTCGCGCCGTGTGGAAAAACAACAAGGAAGACCAATACACCCGCTCCTCCAACGGCGGCACAACCGGTCGCCATACCCTCGTGATGATAGCTGACCCCGACAACGGTTTTTCACTCTATGTCGACAAGCTCGACCCTCAGACAATCGACATCGCCTCGCTCGGCGATTACGGCCTCATGACATATGCCGACAAAGGCTCTAACTCAATTACCCTCGGCGGCATAATCACAGCCTCCAACCGCAACCTCTATCCACTTGCCGGTACCATCCACTCGGTAAGATTTTATGACCGCGCCCTCACCTCTCAGGAAATTAACTCTCTTTCTTATTCGGGCCTGACAAATTCGTCGGTAGCCGAACTCGCCTCTGACTCTTTCCTCACTCCCCATACTGGAATTTACGACCTCTCTGGGCGCCGCATCAAGGCTGCCGATTCCACCGGTCTCGACTCCGGAATCTATATCGTTGACGGAAAGAAACTGTTAGTAAAATAAATCAAACCAATCTTTCATACCATGAACAGTAATCAACTTATTGCCCTGGCCACTGCGGCCCTCGGTCTTTGCTGCGCCTCATCGGCCGGAGCTCAGACCTTTAAAGAATGGCAAGACCCGAAGATCAATCAGGTCAACAGGTTGCCAATGCACACCACATTCTTCGCCTATCGTCCGGGTGATATTTTCGGCGTAATGCCGGAATCGGACAACTATCTCACCCTCAACGGCAACTGGAAATTCAACTGGGTTAAAGACGCCGACCAGCGTCCCACCGACTTCTTCAAGTTGGGTTATGATGACGCCGGCTGGGATTCGATTCCGGTGCCCGGCAACTGGGAGCTCTACGGCTACGGCGATCCCATCTATGTGAATATCGGCTATGCCTGGCGCAACGATTTCAAGACCGATCCCCCTCACGTGCCCACCAAAAACAACAATGTAGGCTCATATCGCCGCACTGTCAATATTCCCAACAACTGGGACGGCAAACAGGTGATCATGCACCTCGGCTCGGTGACTTCAAACGTTTATGTGTGGGTCAACGGCAAATATGTTGGTTATAGCGAGGACTCTAAACTCGAACCCGAATTTGACATCACCCCTTATCTCAAAAAAGGTGAAAACGAAATCGCCCTCCAGGTGTTCCGTTGGAGCGACGGCACATATCTCGAAGATCAGGACTTTTTCCGTCTCAGCGGCATAGCCCGCAACAGCTACCTCTTTGCCCGTGACAAATCCACCGGCATCAGCGACATCCGTCTCACTCCCGATCTCGACAGCAACTATAAAGACGCTACCCTCACCATCGACATGACCCTCAGAGGCAATCCTCAGGTTGACTTTGAGATCATCAGCCCGAAGGGTGAGAAGGTGCCCTATACCGTTGCCTTCCGCACCAAAAATCAGGTGGTGCTCAACATCTCAGACCCCGAGAAATGGACTGCCGAAACTCCCAACCTCTACTATATCAAGGCTACAGTCAAGAAGGGTGACAAGGTTATCGAGCAGATACCTCTCACCGTGGGCTTCCGCAAGGTCGAGATCAAAAACGCCCAGCTGCTCGTCAACGGTCAGCCGATTCTCATCAAGGGTGTTGACCGTCACGAACTTGATCCCGACGGCGGATATGTAGTGAGCAGAGACCGCATGGAGCAGGACCTCAGGATCATGAAGGAAAACAATATCAACGCCATCCGCACCTCCCACTATCCCGACGACCCCTATCTCTATGAGCTGGCCGACAAATACGGCTTCTATATCGTAGCCGAGGCCAACCTCGAAAGCCACGGCATGGGATATGGCGAAAAGACTCTTGCCAAAGTGGATGACTTCAAGCTCGCCCACCTTGAGCGCAACGAGCGCAACGTGGCCCGCAACTATAACCACCCCTCAGTCATTATCTGGAGTCTCGGCAATGAGGCAGGCGACGGCCCCAACTTTGACGCTGCCTACGACCTCGTGAAGAAAATGGACCCCAACCGTCCCGTTCAATATGAGCGCACCGGTCTTGGTCGCAACACCGACATCTTCTGCCCGATGTATGTTTCTCAGGCCGGAGCCGCCAACTATGCCAAGAACCCCGCTGCCACCAAGCCACTCATTCAGTGTGAATATGCCCACGCCATGGGCAACTCGGGCGGCGGCTTTAAGGAGTATTGGGACACCATCCGCGCTTACCCCAAATATCAGGGCGGATTTATCTGGGACTTCGTTGACCAGAGCCTCCGCAAGAAAGATGAAAACGGCATCACGATCTATGGTTACGGCGGCGACTGGAACAATTTTGACGCCTCCGACAACAACTTCTGCGACAACGGTTTGATTTCACCCGACCGTGTGCTCCACCCCCACATGTATGACGCTGCCTACCACATGCAGAACATATGGACCTCGATTGAGAAAGAATCGCCCCTCACCCTCAAGGTCAAGAATGAAAACTTCTTCAAGAACCTTGACAACTACTACATGCGCTACACCCTGCTTTTCAACGGCGAGCCCTTTGAGACCGGCATTGTTGACAAGCTCGATGTCGCTCCCTCCGACTCCGCTCTCATTACACTTCCGATTGATCTCGAAAAACTTAAATCAGGAGTCATAAGAGTCGGCAACACTGTCTTACCGGCTGAGGCAGGTGAAATAATGCTCAACGTGGAATATCTCACCCGCAAGGCTGACGGCCTCGTCAACGCAGGTCATGTAGACTCACGCCAGCAGCTTCCCGTCACTTCCTACCACATGCCTGAGGTGTTCACCTTCAACTATTCGATGCTCAACACCAATCAGCAGGTGCCCCCGGTGGTGGATGATACCAACTGGAACCGTCTGGTTGTCAGCTCACCCTTCTGCCGCATTGAGTTCGACCGTCACTCAGGTCTGATTGCCCGCTACGAATCCAACGGCCGCAGCCTCCTCGAAGAGGGTATGCAGATCACTCCCAACTTCTGGCGTGCCGGCGTTGACAACGATTATGGCGCAAATGCTCCCGCCCGCCGCAAGGTTTGGCGCAATCCTCAGATGCAGCTCAAGTCGCTCACATGGAATGAGGTTTCACAAGCCAACTGCCCCATTGTCAAGGCTGTTTACTATCTCCCCGAGGTTAAATCAACCCTCGAGATGAACTACACCATCAACAACACCGGCGAGATAGTTCTCACCCAGACCCTTACCCCCGACGCCGATGCCAAGGCTCCCGAAATGTGGCGCTTCGGCATTGACATGCCCATGCCTGAGGAATATAATATCAGCAACTATTATGGTCGCGGCCCGATTGAAAACTATGTTGACCGCAACGAAAGCCAGTTTGTCGGTCTCTACACCCAGACCTCTCAGGAACAGGCTCATCCCTATATCCGCCCGCAGGAAACAGGCACCAAGAGCGACATGCGCTTCTGGCGTCAGACCACCGTCGGCGGCTATGGCGTGGAAATAACCTCCGACAAGCCTTTCTATGCCTCGGCTACAAACTACTCTATCGAGTCGCTCGACGACGGCGATCAGAAAGATCAGCGCCACTTCGAGCAGGTTAAGCCCGTTGACTATGTAAACATGCTCATCGACAGCGAAATGGCCGGTGTGGGCGGTATCGACACATGGTCAGAAAACGGTCTTGCTCTTGATAAATACAGAGTTAAGTTCGGTCCCAAGACCATGACTATCAAGATTGCTCCCATCGTTAAGCATACTCCCTACAACTGATAAGTTGCCCCTACTCAACCCGCGGCGGAAAGTTGATGACTCACCGGTCGCTGTCTTTCCGCCGCGGATTATTTTTTTTCTTTTATTTTCCAATCATTATCCTAATTACGAATGTCTTTACATCCATTCTGTCATTTTCTGATCACGGCTCTCGTAGCGACTGCCGCGATTGAAGCTTCGGCCCAGACTCCCGAAGTGGTGACAAGAGAAATCTCAGCCACCACCGGCAAGTTTGCCAATCCTTCGAGCGTTTGGAACCAGGTGTGGACCTCAACAGCCACCGACCCGGTCATCACACTCACCTCAAGCCGCAACGACATGCGTGTCGCCACCGACAACAAGGGTCTCGACCTGCGCGAAGGCTCCGCCCATTCCTCAACCTACCTCATTGCTACCGACGGCAGCTGGCACATCTCAGGTTTCTCAATGACCTTTGTGGGCAATGATGCCAACAATCCCGTTACCGTTACCTCGGGTGCCCACTCGCTCATCTCCTCCACCTCCCAGCAGACCCTCACCGTGACCGATCTCGGCCTTTATGACTCGGCCCAGTTCACTCTCACCGGCAACAATCAGGGCATCTCGACTATTTCGTTTACCGTAACCCTCGAACCGGTTGAACCCGAGCCCTATGTAGAGTCGCTCGTCAGCATGGAGACCGGCGCCTTTGAGGGCAGCAGCTCATGGCATAACATTTGGTCAACCAATCCCGATAATGAAAACCATCGCGTTTATCTCGCCGCCGAGCGCGACAACGGCTCCCCTGTGCTCAACATGAAGGCTGCCGAATCGGGCAACGGTCTCGACCTGCGCGAAGGCACCGCCAAAACTTCGGTGTTTGTTCTCTCGACCGAAGGCAGCATGAAAGTGTTGGGCTATGAGATTACATTCATCGGCAACGACGCCAACAATCCCACCACCATCACCGGTGGAGGAAAGACAATGGTTTCCACCACCGAGCCTCAGACCTTTGTAGTTGAAAATGTTTCACACGGCAGCAAGGCTTCTTTCCAGCTCACCGGCAACAACAAAGGCATCACCACAACCTCGTTTAAGGTGAGACTCACCCCCACTTCTCCTGAAACAAGAGGTGTTCACGTGTTCACCTATAACGGCTCGAAGCCCTACAACACCGTTTATCGTATTCCCGCTGTAGCCTATATTCCCGCCGGCCCCGCCAAAGGCCGCCTCGTGGCTATCAACGATTTCCGCCCCTGCGGTTCTGACATTGGCTATGGTGAGGTTGACCTCCACAGCTCGATAAGCGAGGATGGCGGTTATAACTGGACCTTCCCCGCCGACCTCGTTGACGCCGAAGGCAATCATGTGGCTGACGGCGACGGCAAAGGTTCTCCCGCCACAAGCAACAACAACCGCGACTGCGGCTTCGGCGATCCCTCGCTCGTGGCCGACCGCGAAAGCGGCGACCTGCTCCTCATGGCTGTGTGTGGCCGTGTGCCCATCGGTCAGGCCACCCGCAAGATTCCTCAGGGTCTCGCCACTTGGACCAGCACCGACGCCGGCCTCACCTGGACCCCCTGGCAGGATATCACCGAATATATCCTCACCCAGCTCGACGACAATTGCGAATATGGCGCCGTTGACGGTCTCTTCTTCACCGCCGGCCGAATGATTCAGAGCAAATATATCAAAGTCGGTTCGCACTACCGCATCTATAATATCGGTGGCGGCCGCTCGGCTTCGATTCCCGACACTCAGTGCTGGGTGTTCTATTCCGACGACTTCGGCAAGACATGGAACATTCTCGGCGACCCCTACAAACCCGCTCTCACCACCGGCGGCTCAGAGCCCAAATGTGAGGAACTTCCCGACGGTTCGCTCGTCTACAGCGGCCGTGCTTCGGGCGGTCGCACATTCAACGTCTTCACCTACACCGACATCGAAAACGGCAAAGGTGACTGGGATCAGGCTGTGTTTGGCAAGATGATCACCGGCGCCGCTTCTTGTAACGGCGATCCCCTGATTGTGCCTGTCAAAAACAAAACCACCGGCAAGAAAGCCTACATGATGCTCCAGGCCATTCCTCTCCACCCCTCTTCGCGTGTCAACGTGGGTGTGAATTTCAAGATTCTCGACAACGGTTATGAGGACTTCGGCTCGGCTCAGGCAGTAGCCAACAATTGGGACGGTTCCTATCAGATTTCCCAGATCGGCTCAGCTTATTCGTCGCTCACTCAGCTTGAAAACGGCAATATCGGTATTCTCTATGAGGAAGCTACCTTTGGCAGAGACTACACCGAGGTTTACCGCAACATCACCGTCGAGGCCATCACCTCGGGCGCCTATGAATATTGCCCCGACACCGACCTCAGCACAGCCCTTGAGCTCACCCGTCAGGTTGTGGAGGGCAAACTTGCCGATGCCATCGCCAAATATCCCGACCGCACCGAGCTCCTCGAAGCTCTCAAGTCGGCAGCCGCCAAGTTTAATGAGTCACCCTCTACCGAGACCTATATCGCTTTCAACCGCGCTCACCGCAGCGTTGTGACCAACACCGCCGCTATCTCAGCTGTTGACGCCGACAAGAGCGATCGTCCCGTTTCGATTTATGACACCGCCGGCCGCAAGGTGTCCAAGCCCCTCCCCGGCGCTATTCATATCACCTCCGACGGCAACAAGGTGATCTATTGATTACCCCGTTCCGCCCATTGACAACAACCCCCGGTCACTCCTCTGAGGTGGCCGGGGGTTGCTGTTTGGTGCCCTTTAGGAAAGGAAAAATCAGTTGTTGATGCAGGTGTATTTTCGCTCAAGAATATGGGCGGCGAGAGTGTCGGCGCTCTGTATTATGCCCACGAGCGGATACATCTCGCCCGCGCGACGGAAACTTTGCTGAAGCTCCGAATCTCCTCCTGCTACACTCCAAGCTCCCATGTGCCAGCGTATGGCGCATATCTCGGCATCGGTGAGATTAAGGCCCATGAGCAGCAGCATTATCACCGATTTCTCACCGTGGCCCACAGGCAGGTCACTGTAATCGGCGCCATATTCAGCCTTGCCAAACTCTACCTGAGCGTTGCGTTTGCGATGATAGATTCGCGATTTGCACACATCGTGGAGCAGTGACGCTATTATCAGACTCTCGTCAGAGATGGTCTCAAACACGTCGGGACGCATGTTTTCAAAGCCGGCCTTGATGGCTTTGGCGGCGAGGTAGACATTGAGCGAATGAATCATCAGGCCACCCTCATAGCAGAGGTGATTTTTCATCGAAGCGGGAGCTGTGAAAAATCCTATTTCCTCGAGTTCAGAAATCACATCGTCGATTCCTTCGATATTGGTGGAGCGCAGCAGGGAGATAAATTCCTCCTTATGCTTTTTCAATTCATCTTTTTCCATTGGCTTGTAAAAATAAGGTTAGCGGAGAGCGTATTCTCCACAAAATTACTAATTTTCCGCTATCCCCGGGCTATTGTAAAAATGATTTTTCAACCCTGCAAAACAATTTTAATGACTCATCCGTTTTAAATATAGTTTCGACTTCATCACATTCCGCTATTTATTTATGAGAGAAATATTGCTTTTAGCAGCCGTTATCGGATTTTCATTTAACCTACATGCCAAGTCTCCCAAGCAGGTCCCTGCTCGGGAGACGCTGAGTGTCAGCACTATTGCCGACCGTCTTGCCGCTTCGGGCAACTATCAGAGTTCGGCACGATTCATTGTGTCGATGTCGCGCCTGCCCGACGACGTGGTCTACAATATCGACCTCTATCAGACTGTCACACAGCAGCCCGACTCACTTTCTCCGGTCAACTATCTCATCGACTGGACAATGGATCGCGAAGATAAAGAGCCTGTCAAAGGCTTCTCAGCCTATTTTTCGGGCAACCACTACCGACTCAACTCCAGCAAATTTCAGGAATATCATCACGACAATTCCCCCGCGCCCTTTGAGCCGCTCAACGGCGGAGTGAAACGTGGCGTTCACCGCACCGCTCAGTTTGTAAACCTGTTGCCGGCGATGATTGCCGAAGATCTGCGCAGTGCAGCCTCTGATTCGGCCTACAGCTTCGTGATTCATCCCGACACATTGGTCAGCGGCCGGAAAGTTATCGGTCTCGACATGGTTCTGACCGTGAGAGGCACCACTGCCTCCGAAGCCGAATATATTTTCGACAAAACCACCGGTATGCCGCTCAGAATACACCTTGAAAACAATCCCGGCTCAATCTCCGAGCAAAGCGTCGACGTGGTTTATTCTCCCCTCCTCAACCCGGCTGTGCCGCTCGAAACCGCTTTGAACGAACCGTTGCTCATCGACCTTTACCCGGAGCCTTTCACCACCCTGCGCAGATCGCTGTTCAGAATCGAGAGCCTGCTCGGCAAGAAAACGCCCGCTTTTGAAGCCCCGTCTCTCCAAGGTGAGCGCTATGTTCATGCCTCAAACGATGGTTTTTCCGCGCCCACGATTATCGTGATACTCGACGGCGACACCGGCTTTACAGCCTCGACCGTCAAAGAGGTGCGCGAGGCTGTGAATCAGCTCCCATTCTCGGCCTCTATTATCTGGGCATTTGTCGACAACCATGCCGACACTATTGCCGAAATCATGAACACCAACGGCTCCGACACCGGCTCGGAGAACGTTCTCATAGGAGCCAGCGCCCTTGCCCGCGACTTTGGCGTTACCGCCTATCCCTCCTATCTGGTTGTTGACCGCAGCGGAATCATCACAGATGTGACCACCGGCTACAACAAAAACCTCACGAGAAATGTTATACAGAAAATGACCTTCGCGGCCTCGCGTCAATAACCCGACAGCAGGCTACAGGTCAGCAAAATATTAACACTGATTTTAATTGACAAAAAACTTACTATGGAAACCATCTACTTCAAATCTCAACCTTGCCACACCTATGGCACCCTCCCCGCAGTAGGAAGCGAAGCTCCCTGTTATCACCTCGCCGGCAGCGACCTCAACACAGTGCAATGTCACGATTTCAGAGGCAAGACCGTGGTTTTAAACATCTTCCCCAGCCTTGACACCGAAGTTTGCGCCCGCAGCGTGAGAAAATTCAACCAGGAAGCCGCTTCGCTCAAAGACACCGTTGTGATTTGTGTATCAATGGACCTTCCCTTTGCCATGTCGAGATTCTGCGCCGCCAACAACATCGAGAATGTTGTTGTGGCCTCAGCTTTCCGTTCGCCACTGTTCGGTCAGCAGTTCGGTGTGCAGATTTGCGACGGCCCTCTCGCAGGCCTTCTCGCCAGAGCCGTTGTTGTTATCGACAAAGACCACAAGGTAGCCTATGCCCAGCTCGTTGAGGAACTCACCAATGAGCCCGACTATGACGCCGCCCTCAAGGTTATCCGTGGCGACTACGACTAATCCCTAATCTACATAAACAAAACGACCGGTCTCCGGAAGCTATGACGCTTTTCCCGGAGACCGGTTGTTGTTTATTGCTGTCAGCTCAGCGGCTGAGATAATCAGAGCTGAGTGTTGGGATCGAGATTGTTTTTCTCAATGTCGAGGAAGTAGCGGTAGGTGTCAACCTTGAGCTCGCCGCAGGCAGCCTCGTCGGCAACGATGATTGCCTTGGGGTGCATCTGGAGGGCTGAGATGGTCCACATCTGAGAAATACCACCCTCTACGCCATGACGCAGGGCGCGGGCTTTGTTGTGGCCGTTGACGATGAGAAGCACGCTCTTGGCGGCAAGCACTGTGCCTACACCTACGGTGAGGGCGGTCTTGGGCACGAGGTCTACATTGTTCTCAAAGAAGCGTGAGTTGGCGATGATGGTGTCGGAGGTGAGGGTTTTCATGCGGGTCTTTGAGGTGAGCGACGATCCGGGCTCGTTGAAAGCGATGTGACCGTCGGGGCCTACACCGCCGAGGAAGAGGTCGATGCCTCCGTAGCTTTCAATCTTGGCCTCATATCTCTCACACTCCTCAAGGGGATTCTCGGCGTTGCCGTTGAGAATGTTTACGTTTTCGGGGAGAATGTCGATCTGATTGAAGAAGTTGGTCCACATAAAGGTGTAGTAGCTCTGCTCATGGTCGCGGGGTATTCCGCAATATTCATCCATGTTGAAGGTCACTACATTCTTAAACGACACTTTACCCTCCTTGTTGAGGCGGATAAGCTCGCGATACATGCCCAGGGGAGAGCTTCCGGTGGGGCAACCGAGCACGAAAGGCTTTTCAGGAGTGGGTTTGGCCTCGTTGATACGGGCGGCTACATAGTGTGCGGCCCACTTCGAGACATCTGAATAGGAGGGTTCAATGATGAGTCTCATGGTGTTAATTCAATATATTATTGATTTGGTTATTGTTTATGTTTGGTTATTAGCCACAAAAATAGCTAAAAAGTCGCTTACCTACAACCTTTGGGCGATATATTTTTTCACTGCCCCGTGATTGGGCATTTTTCTTATGCCGCTCACACCTTGTCGAGGGCCTGCGCGAGGTCGTCTATAAGGTCGTCAACATGCTCTATGCCTATCGACAGGCGCACCGTCGATGGATAGATATGCTGCTCGGCACACTCCTGCTCGGTGAGCTGCGAATGGGTCGTTGTTGCGGGATGAATCACCAGGCTCTTCACGTCAGCCACATTGGCGAGGAGTGAGAAGAGCTTGAGATTGTCGATAAAGCGCTGGGTCTCCTCTATGCCGCCGTCTATCTCGATAGTGAAGATCGAGCCGGCCCCTTTGGGATAGAGGCGCTTGTAAAGCTCATGATCGGGATGATCGGGCAATGAGGGGTGATTGACCTTCTTTACCTTGGGATGGGCGTTGAGCCATTCTGCTATCTTGACGGCGTTTTCGATGTGGCGGTCAACACGCAGGGAAAGAGTCTCGACACCCTGCAATATCAGGAACGCATTAAAAGGCGAAATCGCGCCGCCGGTGTCACGCAAAAGCACTGCCCTCGCTCTGGTCACAAATGCTGCGCGTCCGGCAATTTCAGCAAACACGCCGTTGTGATATGAAGGATCAGGTTTTGAAAGAGTCGGAAATTTATCGTTGGCAGTCCAGTCAAAGTTTCCGCCGTCAACGATTATTCCGCCGAGCGACGACCCGTGACCTCCGAGAAACTTTGTAGCCGAATGAATCACAATATCTGCTCCGAGCTCAATCGGTCTTACGATATAGGGAGTGCCGAAAGTATTGTCGATAATCAGGGGTATGCCGTTGGCATGAGCTATCTCAGCAACCTTAGCAATATCTATCACATCACTGTTAGGATTACCGAGAGTCTCGATAAACAGAGCCTTTGTCTCGGGTCTTATAGCCTTGTCAAAATTGCTGAGGTCGGAGGGATCTACAAAGGTTGTCTCTATACCGTAGTTGGGAAGCGTGTTGGCAAGCAGATTATATGTGCCGCCATAAATATTGTTGGCGCTTACGATGTGGTCACCCTTCAAGGCGATATTGAGAATGGTAAGGGTTACTGCCGCAGCGCCCGAAGCGACGGCCACCGCAGCCACGCCACCCTCAAGAGCCGCAACCCTCTGCTCAAGCACATCGGTTGTGGGATTAGTAAGACGGGTATAGATATTGCCCGGCTCGCTCAGATCAAATCTGGCCGCAGCATGAGCTGAATTGTCAAACACATAGCTTGTAGTCTGATAGATAGGCACGGCTCGTGCCCCGGTTGCAGGGTCAGCCTGCTCCTGACCTACATGAAGCTGGAGAGTTTCAAAGTGTAATTTGGATGTAGACATGAGAAATCAATTACATGAATTAAGTTAAACTCATCGCAAAGTTAACAAAATTCTCCCAAACTCCCACCAGCCTCCCCACCAATTACTCAAATTACACCACTTAGGCCGCTCCCTCCTCTCGGCCCCATTAGCCCAATCTCCAATCATCCTCCTCCCATCAGCCCCATTAGCCTTATTAGCCTTATCGGTCCTCTATCCAATTAGTCTAATTTGCCCAATTGACCTAATTAGTCTAATTGGTAGCAGCCTCTCCTATTAGCCCTATTAGCCCTATTAGCCCCATCAGCCCTATTGGGCTTATCTCCCATTTCCTATTTGGCCTATTGGCCCTATAGGGCTTATCTCCTCCCCAATAATCAAAAAAAGGCCCGGCGCTGTTGCGTCGGGCCTTAGGAGGGGGCGGTTACCTACTTTCCCACTTT
>CAYLMR010000038.1:0-23570 GCA_964384885.1 uncultured Bacteroides sp. | reverse complement strand
GTGCTGGCGGTATTTCTGTGCTCCGGCTTGGAGCTGCGCAAAACCGGCAACCGCCCTTACACTCCTTACCCTCTGAGCAAAGAGCTCAAAGAACGTATCAATCAAGACGTTAGCCGGCTTAATAAGCCCACTGATGTCGCAGAATATAGTTGCGATCTCACCACCGAACTGTTAACATTCTCAGAGAAAAATGACATTCCCCACGGTAAAGCCAACTGCGTGGGGTATGCTCAACTTTCGAGCTCAATCTTCAATTATGCAATAGCAGTTCTTAGCAAACAGAAAGGCGAAGAAAGCTATCTGAAAAACAAAGCACGCCCCGTGGTCGGCACCGTCCACTACTTTGGCTTCAACCTCAACAATCTCTCCCAAAAGATTCTTCCGCAGAAATATAGACCCTTCTTCAAGGATCACGACTTCATGGAAATTGATTACGCCAACGGCACTCTCTCCCATCGCGACGCCTCCCTCCAAGACCTCCACCTCCCCTACCAAAAATAACCCCTACCGCCCCCTCAGAGGAAATTCTAACTTATTAGCATATAATAATATGGTTGCAGCTGATCTCTGATTGACTGCATTACCACATCAAAAGGCAACTCACGTTTCCATTTTATTCTTTTGAGAAAGGCTTTCCAGGCAGCGATTCGCCTCGGATCCTGACAAAACGCTCCGGTAAAAATGACATGGTCACTACTTACAACAGTTTGCCTGTTATTAAAAGTTGCATGAATCGCATCTTTCAGAATATCCTTGTCAACTTCATGGAAATTGAGTAGCCTATAAAGGTCAAAAAAATCTTTCATACGAGAATTGTCCTCAGCAAGAGTTATCATTGCTTCAAATTTTTCGGCAATGACGGTTTCAAGGGAATAAGCCAAAATTACAGGCTGAGGAACATCAGGTAATAAAGTCGGATAAAAGAGCGCCTGAGGATAAGGAGTTATGACATCCCCGAAACCTATATCAATTGATACTTTCTGAACGGCAGAATCAAGCCGCGCCTCAATAGTGAGCCTGACTCCGTGATACTCTCTGTTGACCGTAATTTCCTCCGCTTCAATGCTATCAGGCGCAAAAATAATAGCATCCGATTCACATTCCAAAGAAGCTACCGACTTGATAATCGCGGTAAGGTTTTCAATCTCCCTACTTGTATTCTTACCGAGAAAATCAATATCGAGGGTTGGACGGGCATCGAATTGATCATATGAATAAAGCAATGCGCCACCTTTAAGAAAGAAATTATCCCGATAGGGACTTATGCCCAATCTGAAAAGCAGCCTTTCCTGAATGTAACGTACAAGGATCAGATGATACATTTGATTATCGTTTCTATCTCTTTTGAGGTCTGCGGCTATATTCCACAGTTTCATCTTTATTGACTTACCTCTATTTATCAACTGTTTCATTTTAAAGTAATATTTCAAGATATTTATGAAGTGATGTTCCGACTCTTAGCTTCCTTGCATATTGAGAAAGCTTGTTGAGATTACGTTCAGGCTTTTTAAGATAAGCCTTAAGTATCTCCGAACACACATCCATGCCGATTTTATTTCTATATTTGATTGCGTCACAAACGCTTCGCTCCATGTCGAAAATTTCAATCTCCTTGCCGTTGATCGCGGCAATTGACTTGCCGATCTGAAGCTGCTGAGCGCTTTGATGATACAAGGTAATCGGAGGATAATCAGGAAGAGTAATTTTTCTTCCTCTTGCCACAGCTACACACAGGGTGGTCGGGATCTGTGTTGTCAGCCCATAAAAAGCCCATGCCGTAAACGCACATACAATGCCGCCTGGAATTAGCTTGTCCACATCATAAATTGTATTGGCAAGCGCTTCATCTGTGGCATACAAACCCCTTCCGATACGGTTGATCGATCCGGCAGTCACCATATCCAACAATATGTGATACTGCCGGCTACTCAATTCTTTCGCGCGGATTATACCTCCCGACAATTCAAGTTTATTATATATTGCAGCTGATGCATTCATAGCGCAAAGTTACTAAAATTTCATAAATTTGTAGTAGTTTTACGCTATTTTTTTGAGTAACTTTTCCTAACAAATGTCAGTTCTTGAAAATCCGACCGGGAGAAGGGGGAAGGTTTAGAACTTTTTAAGATAGAGATTGGGCTAATTTTTGTAACTTTGCAAATAAATATGCCATTGTGCGCGTATATACTATGACCTTAGAATATTAATATCATTAGATTCAATAATATGACTAATCATTTTTCCAAAAAGATACTCCCCCTCATGGGCGCCGCTTCGGTGGCCCTGACTGCGCTGGGACAGAATCATGCTGCCGATCTCAGCAAAATCTGCCCCGCCGGACAGATGATTCTTGAGCAGAGGTCACGCATGATGCCCTCACGCTCAAGCGAGCTGCCCGACACCTTCACTACCCTCATCGAGCTCAAAGACCCCTCGGCCCTTGAGCAGATCGAGAAATCGGGCTCGCGGCTGCTCACTCAGTTCGGCTCATTTGTGATCGTCAACATGCCCATCACCGAGGCCGTAAGCATCTCCAACATTCCCGAGGTAAGATCAATGGACTTCGGCACCGAGCTCCAGCCCTCCATGTGGCTTGCCCGCCACGACACCGGCGTCACCTCGGTTCACAACGGCAGCGCCGTTTCGCTCGACGACCCCGTGCCCTATACCGGCAAAGGTGTCTTGGCCGGCGTATATGACACCGGTTTCGACCTCAACCACATCAACTTCAAGGACGAAAGCGGCAAGCTGCGCATCAAGCGTATGCAGCTCTTCAGCTCGGGCGCCACTCCCCGCACCCTCTCTACCGAGCGTCAGCTGCTGCAGCAGGGCACCGACCGCGAAAACGCCACCCACGGCACCCATGTGCTCGGCATGATGACCGGCAGCCACCGCGGCCAAAGCGCCGACGGCAACACATTCGCCTATCTCAACACCGCAAAGCGCAAGACCACCACAAGAAACAACCCTTACTATGGTGTGGCGTATGAAAGCACCATCTATCTCGGTGCCGGCAACAACTACACCTCCGAGATGCTCTACACCATTCAGAAAGCTATCGAGCAGGGTCAGCGCGACAACATGCCGGTGGTCTTCAACCTCTCTTATGGCCAGAACCCCGGCGCCCACGACGGCTCCGACTCTTTCAGCCGCGCCATCACCGAGCTCTCAAAAGATGCCATTATCCTCATTGCCGCCGGCAACGAGGGTGCCACCCAGAGCGCCCTCAACTATGAGTTTACCAAAAACAACGAGTCGGTCAAGACCTTTGTCGAGACCCCCGGCGGATCGAGCAAAATCAACAAGGTGTTTCAGATATGGTCAGACTCCGACGAGCCTTTCGAGATAACCCTCTCGGTAGTTGACCGCACCACCGGCGAGCCGCTCTACACCCTCAAGTCCTACGACCGCGATTATTACGGCATGTGCGACCAGTCATATTCGGGCAACAGCAGCTTTAACGGCTTTGAGAAGCCCGACGCATGGAACGACAACTTCAGCGGCTATACTATCGTGAGAACCGAAACCTCGGGCGACAACAACCGCTACTATTGTCAGATCACCCTGATGGAGTTTCTCGTCAACGCCGCCAACAAAAACAATGCTCTGGCAATCGAAGTGACCGGCAAAAAGGGTCAGAAAATCTACCTTAACGGTGACTCCGAGCTGACCTACACCGCTAACGGCCTCGCCGGCTGGACCGACGGCTCAAACAACGGCACCATCAGCAACCTCTGCTGCTCGCCCGGCTGCATCTCGGTGGGCGCCTATACCACCGCCGCATGGTTCTGGAGCGAGTCAAACAACAACATCATGGGCTATAACGGCCTCGAAACCAAAACCATCTCAGATTATTCAAGCTGGGGTGACCTGCCCGACGGCCGCACCCTGCCCTTCATCGCCGCCCCCGGCACAACCATCGTCTCCTCCTACAGCTCCTATTATGTGAAGTCAAATCCCAACTCCATGATCAGCGCCAAGGTAGTCGACGACGAAGGCAACACCCACTACTATGCCCCCTCTCAGGGCACCTCGATGGCCACTCCCTTTGCGGCCGGCGTAGTGGCCCTCTGGCTCGAAGCCGACCCCACCCTCACCGTCGACGACGTTAAGGAAATCATGGCCGAAACCGCCACAGTCGACAAATATGTCGAGGAGACTCCCAAGCGCTTCGGCGTGGGCAAGATCAATGCCTCCGAAGGTCTCAAGCTCGTGCTTGAGCGCAAGAATGCCGCAGGCGTAGGCTCGGTTATCGCCGACAACGACGACAGGTTTATCTTCACCATCACTTCGGGCAACGCCGAAGTCTTTGCCGCCGGCGCCTCAACCATCAGCGCCACCGTGACCGACCTCACCGGCAAGACCATCGCTTCAGCCTCAGGCTCCGGCTCTACCCTCAATGTCGCCACCGACAATCTCCCCGCCGGCCTCTACATCCTTACCGCCACAGACGGCCGCTCGACTCAGTCTAAGAAATTTGCAATCCGATAACACCTAAAACCACCAATAAGAATAATCATGAACTGGTTTGAATGTAAAGTGAGATATGACAAGATGCTCGAAACCGGTGTGATAAAAAAAGTCACCGAAGCTTTCCTTGTCGACGCTCTGTCGTTTACCGAAGCTGAATCGCGCATCACCGAAGAGCGCACCCCCTTCATCTCGGGAGAATTTTCGGTTTCAGCCGTAAAGCGCACCAAAATCTCCGAAATTTTCCGCGACGACAGCGCCGACCGCTGGTATCTCGCCAAAGTCGCCTTCATCACCCTCGACGAAAAAACCGCTGTCGAGAAAAAAACTGTCACCCAGATACTCGTGGCCGGCAGCGACTTCAAAGGCGCCTTCGACAACTTCAACGACGGCATGAAGGGCACAATGGGTGATTTTGAGCTTCAGAGCCTCACCGAGACTCCCCTGCTCGACGTTTATTTCGCCAAGCTCGACGGCACCAACCCCAAAAGCCCGGCGCCCGGCGCAGAATGAGCGGAGGTCACTCATAAATCATTGTTAAGATAGCCATGTGCACCACAATCGCACAACGTATCTCACAACTGCGAGCTTCACTTCCCGAGGGGGTGGAGCTCGCAGCTGTGTCTAAATTCCACCCTGCCGAAGCCATACTTGAGGCCTATTCGGCGGGGCAACGCATATTCTGCGAAAGCCGCGTGGCCGAGCTCGAAGAAAAAGTGCCCGCCCTGCCCCGGGATATCGAGTGGCATTTCATCGGCCATGTGCAGACCAACAAGCTGCGCCGCCTCGTCAAATATGCCGACGTGATTCAGAGCGTCGACTCCCTCAGGCTCCTTTCGCTCATCAACTCCGAAGCCGCCCGCATAGGCCGCAACATCAAGGTGCTCCTCCAGGCCCATGTAGCAATGGAGGAAACCAAGTTTGGCTTCCTGCCCGACGAGCTGCTCTCTCTTCCCGCCGACCTCGCCTCAGAGCTCACCAATGTGACCGTCTGCGGCCTGATGGGCATGGCCTCAAACACCGACGACTTCGCGCGCATCAACCGCGACTTCGCCACCCTGGCCCGGCTTTTCGAGGCTCTGCGCACCGGCTCGCCCGTAGCCTCCCCCTCATTCTCCATCCTCAGCATGGGCATGAGCGACGACTACCGCCTCGCCATCACCCACGGCTCGAATATGGTGAGAATCGGCACCTCAATCTTCGGAGAAAGGCAATATTGACAATTTATTGTCGCCAAAATTCAGATAATTTCACTTTTTTTGATTACTTTTGCCGAAACTAATCAAAAAACATCCCGCCGAGGGGTGGCAATTTATACCTCACGTTTAAACTAATAATAAACAACTTAATAAACCCAATCTACTTATCATGAGTAACCAAGCTAAACAATGGGGCGCAATTATCGTCATGATTGCCCTCTTTGCTATGATTGCCTTCGTGACCAACCTCTGCACACCGATGGCAACCATCATCAAAAGTCAGGGCAACATTCCCAATGTGCTCGCCCAAATCGGCAACTACGGCAACTTTGTTGCCTATCTCGTAATGGGTATTCCCGCCGGTATGCTCATTTCAAAATTCGGCTATAAGAAAACAGCGCTCATCGGCCTTGCCATTGGTGCCATCGGTATTCTCATCCAGTGGTGCTCAGGTCTCATGGACGCTAAGGCCAACCTCGGTCTCGTGTTTGCCGTCTACCTCATCGGCGCCTTCATTGCCGGTCTCTGCATGTGTATCCTCAACTGCGTTGTCAACCCCATGCTCAACATTCTCGGCGGCGGCGGCAACTCAGGCAACCAGCTCATCCAGATCGGCGGCGTGTTTAACTCAACCGCAGCCGTTGCTTGCTATATCCTCATGGGCGCTCTGATCTCCGACGCCACCAAGGCTCAGATCTCCGACGCCACTCCCGCCCTCATGATCGCCCTCGCTATCTTCGTGATCGCCTTCATCGTGATCTGCTTCACCAAGATTGAAGAGCCCAAACAGGCTCCCAGCGAAAAAGGACTCGTTTCGGGCGCTCTCAAACACCGTCACTTCGCCCTCGGCGCTCTCGCCATCTTCCTTTACATGGGCATCGAGGTTGGTGTTCCCAACTATGTGCTCCAGTATCTCGTGAGCGACGGCATCGCCGCCTCAACCGCCGGCCTTCTCGTAGCCGTTTACTGGTTCATGATGCTTATCGGCCGTTTCGTTGGTGCAGCCATCGGTTCAAAAGTAAGCTCACGCAGCATGATCATCACCGTATCGATCGCCACCCTCGTTCTCGTGCTCTTCGGTATGTTTGCTCCCGACAGCGTGCTCGTCAACTTCCCCGGTGTTGACTGGGGCAACCTCTCGATCATCTGGCAAGAAATTCCCGTCGGCATCTTCTCCTTCCTCCTCGTTGGTCTCTGCACCTCAGTTATGTGGGGCGCTATCTTCAACATGGCTGTTGAAGGTCTCGGCAAATACACCGCTATCGCTTCAGGTATCTTCATGACCATGGTATTCGGTTGCGCCGTGATGATGTTCATCCAGGGTCTCGTTGCCGATATGGCCGGCTACATCAACTCGTTCTGGGTAGTTGTAATCTGCGCCGCCTACCTCCTCTTCTATGCTCTCATCGGCTCAAAGATCACCCACAAGCCCACCATTGAGGAACAGGAAGCTGCAACTCAGATTCTCGACGCCCTTTGAAAGAAAGATTGATCTCTCCTGCCCCGCCCCGCGGTGAGCAGCCCTGATCAAACCCATAAATCCCCGCAATCCCACCCTCCCCGGATTGCGGGGATTCCTTTTTTCAAAGAGACGGATAACCATATTTCCTTATTCTGAAACTTTCTGCAGGGAGCATGAGACTTCCCCACAAAATTTTCTTATATCCATCTAATTATCAACGATATAAAAATGCACTTATTAAACTTTTAATTTTCATATATACTTTATTTTACATAATTTTGCGGCATACTTTTAACCCTTAATTTTTAATTTTATGTTGGCAACAATAAGACGCGCGCTTGTAATTTTGGAATGGGTGATGATTTTTGCTTTCATGACCAACTTCGCGGTTGAGCTGTTCGCAAAATCAGTTGTAGGCTCAATTATCATCCTTCTCATTGAAGTAATATTTCTATGGATTTTAATATCCGAACGCAAAACTCATTACTCATCCAACCACAAATCCGCAAAAAATCTTGTTCCCTTTTCCACACCTTTAATAGATATTGTGCTCATCATCTTTACAATCAAAGGGTGTATGGAGATTAATGAATGGAGCCTGTTCTTCATTCTGGGATTGTCGGTAGTGGGACTTGACCTTATAATCTGGATGTTCGACCAATTTAAGCGCTCCACAGCTCAGTAACTCCCTTTCATCACACTATATATTTATCCCCGCAATCCTGACTGCATATCACAGATTGCGGGGATTATCTTTAAGCGAACTATCGCTTAATATTCATAGCCGCATTGGGAAATCATCTCCTTGTCCTCATCGACCTTCGAGCCGATGGTGGTGAGCATGTCGGCCATGATAGCGCCGTTGATAGCCATTTTCATGGCCTTGATCTGATTGTCGTGTTGAAGCTTGGCGCGGCCGCCGGCAAACCTCAGCGTCACCCCGGGGTGAATGAATCTGAAAATCGCCATCGTGGTGAGTATCTCCTCCTGGCTGAGCGGCTCGGCATTTTCGAGCGGAGTGCCCGGAATGGGGCAGAGAATATTAATGGGAATCGACAGCGGATTAATTTTCCTCAGCTCAAGAGCCAACTCCACTCTCTGCTTACGGCTCTCCCCGAGGCCGATAATTCCGCCGCTACACACCTCGAGGCCCGCCTCACGGGAGGCACGGATGGTCTTGATTTTCTCATCCAAAGTGTGGGTGGAACACATCTGCGGAAAAAACGACGGCGCCGTTTCGAGATTGCAATGATAGCGGGTAACTCCGCTTTGGCGCAGGCGCTCAAGCTCCTCGCGCTCGAGCAATCCCATCGAGGCGCATAGATTCAGGCTCCCCTTGCTTCTCAGCTCCTCGTAATAGCTGCAGGCGGTGTCGAGCTCGCGGCGGTTGAGCTTGCGCCCGCTCGTAACGAGCGACAGCCTGCCGATGCCCTGCTCGCGGTTGAGGTCGGCAATTTTCATGCAACGGTCGTGATCCACAAAGGGATAACACTCGATATCTGTTTTATAGTGGGCCGACTGCGCACACCATTTGCAATCCTCCGAACACTTGCCCGAGCGGGCGTTGACAATCGAGCAAGAGTCAAACTTCCGGCTGCACATCTTTTCGGTGATCTCGGCAGCCGCCTCCCAGAGCTGAGGCATCTCCTCATCTTCTATCTCGGCGAGGAGATAAGCCTCGGCGTCGGTCAACGTGTTGCCCGACAATATTTTATCTTTTAAAGCGATGATATCCATATTCTGAAAACCGATTAAATTACTAATCTCCGGCAAATTTACCACTTTTTTGAACACCACAGGCCTCCTATCCGGCTTATTTGACCTATCTGCCCTATTGACCCTATCTCTCCCATCCCCTTCGGTTGTTAAAAAAAGCTATTTTTAGAGCGAAGGGATAGTTTTATATCAAATTTTTAGCTATTTTTGTGTTTTAAATGTTATACAACAAAACGCATTTGGTTTTATCACTTTATCATTTGGTTGATATGAAACATCTAATTCTTATCCTGACTGCCTTTATTGGCGTTCCGACAGCTTTTGCCCAAGGATTTTTTGATGACGACATATATTTTGACTCACGCAAAGCCCCTAAAAAGGAGGTGAAAAAGCAACAACCTCAGCGCCAGAACGCCACAGTTGTTGAGATTCTTCCTGCCGACAGCTATGTTCCCGCTATCGGTCAGGGAGTGAACCGTGACATCGACGAATATAACCGCCGCGGTATCTTTGCCGCGCCCGACACCATTACCGTTCCCGCCGACTCGATTGATCTTCAGGATTTTGCCTACACCCGCCGCATAGAGCGTTTTCAGAATCCCGACATCGTGGTAGCTTCGGGCGATGAAGGCCTTGTGAACTATTACTATAACGAGACTCCCGCCACAATCAATATCAACATCACCGAATATCCCGGCTCATATTTCGGCTGGGGGCCCGGCTACTACGACCCCTGGTATGGTTGGGCCGGCTCATGGTATAATTCGTGGTATAACCCCTGGTATAATCCCTGGTATGGCCCGTCATGGTCATGGTCGTGGGGTTGGGGCCCGTCGTGGGGCTGGGGTCCCTCCTGGGGCTGGACAGCCGGTTGGGGCCCGTCATGGGGTTGGGGTCCTTCATGGGGCTGGGGTCCCGGTTGGGGAGGCCCGATTTATGCCGGTCCGCAACATCCCACACGTCCCAATCCCTCTACCCGCCCCGGCACCAACCGCGGCACCTATGAGGGTGCCTACCGTCGGGCCGACAGCACCACTGCCTCAAGCGGCTCTTATCGCGGCTCATCGGGCTCACGCTGGAACATCGGCAATGTAGGCAACGTTAACAACGCCTCCAACTCGACCTCTTCGGGCAGCTACCGTCGCGGCGGCGCAACCCCCAACAACAGCGGCAACTACCGCAACGGCGCCGTGTCGGGCTCAACCCGCGGCACCACCACCCAGCAGCGCACTACCACCACTACTCAGCAAAACAACTCCTATCGCAACGCCACGACCAACCGTTCGACCAACTCCTCTACCACCACCCGCAGCTACAATCAGTCAAGCCGCAGCTCGATGAGCTCGGGCGGCTCATTCCGCAGCGGTGGCGGCAGCGGCTCAACCCGCTCGGGAGGCGGCTCGGGAGGCACCCGCCGCAGATAAGCGCACATCATCCTTTAACTCGACTTCTGTCTTAATCGTCTCACTTTCACACTATTTCCCCTAAAAATTCATCATGAAAAAGACCCTCATCCTTGCATCGATATTCGCCTCAGCCACCGCCGTCAATGTCATGGCTCAGTCGGCTGTAGACGCTTTCTCTCTTTCGCGCAACGATTTCCGCGGCACCGCCCGATTTATGTCGATGGGCGGCGCATTCGGAGCGTTGGGTGCCGACCTCTCCACCCTTAACCAAAACCCTGCCGGCATCGGCGTCTACAGGTCAAGCGAAATCGGTGTGACCATGTCGCTCGACTTTCTCAACTCCACCACCAACGACATGGGCCTCAAGACCACCGACCGCATGACCAAGTTCAACTGCAACAACTTCGGCTATGTCGGCGCGCTCTACACAGGCTCGGAGGTGATGCCCTACTTTCAGTTTGGCGCGACCTATACCCGCACAGCGTCGTTCAACCGCCGCTTTAACGGCGGCTTCGGCGCCATCAACGGCTCCTACTCCAACTATATCGCCGGCGTGACCTCGGCCAATCCCGAGAACAATTATCCCGGTTTCAGCCAGAGCGAGCTCGCCCAAAGCAACTCCTACAACCCCTATATCGACGGCCCCGCCCCCTGGATGAGCGTGCTCTCCTATAACTCCTATCTCATCAATCCCATTACCGACGCACACGGCAACTTCATCAACGATGAAGTCACCCCGCGCTATAAAGGATTGTGGCAGGACGGCATTTCTCAGGGCGACGCCCTCTACAGCATGGAGGAGCAGGGCTACACCGACGAATATGCCATCAACTTCGGCGGCAACTTCCTCGACATAGTCTATTGGGGCATGGGCTTCGGCATCACCGACATCTCCTATACCGCCAACACATATTATGACGAGGCGATCGACAATGCCCTCGTTCCCAACTATGAGGCCACCGGCGCAGTGACCGGCAATGCCCAATATGGCATGGACTCGTGGAAACATGTCACCGGCACCGGCTTCAACTACAAAATCGGCGTGATCGTGAAACCCATCCCCGAGCTGCGACTCGGCTTTGCCGTTCACACCCCCACCTACTACAACCTCACCCAGCAGTCATGGGCTCAGGTCAACTACAACTACTCCACCGGCTACCGTAATCAGAGCGCAGAGACCAACGACGGCTGGAACTATGAGATTGACTGGAAGATGCGCACCCCCTGGAGAATGATGGTGTCGGCAGCCACAGTGCTCGGCGGAAGATTTATCCTCTCGGCCGACTACGAATACCGCCCCAACCAGAACATCTCTATCCGCACCGCCAACAACAATCCCTATATTTACATGAACTCCGATGTGAAAGAATACTATCAGAGCTCAAACATCTTCAGGGTCGGCACCGAATACCGCCTCACTCCCCGCTGGAGCGTAAGAGCCGGCTTCAACTATGAGTCGACTCCCACCACCGAATATGCTCTCTCCGGTCAGAACCCCATCTATACCGAAGGCCCCGAGGATTGCGGCACAATGCCCGCTTTCACCATGAGCCGTGCTACAACCCACATCACAGCCGGCGTTGGCTATAAATATAACTCATTCTATATCGACGCCGCCTATGTTTACCGTCACCGCTCAAGCGACTATCAGCCCTACACCACCAACCAATACACTGATGTAAACTGGTCGGAGGTCAAGGACAATGACTCAAGCCTCGTGCTCAGCCTCGGCTTCAAATTCTGATTCTCGTAAGTTGTTCTGCATAAACCTCGCGCCCGCGCAAGCTCCCCGCCTGCGCGGGCGCATTATTTATATCCCCGGAGCCGGGAAAAAGCACTCCGAAAAATGTTGAGTTTTTTATTCAATAAATACTTCAAAAAGTTGCGTTTCAAAAAAAAACATATATCTTTGCCGATATTTTCAAACAATTAATTACAGGATTATTATGAAATTTTTAAATCAAATCGCGCTATTGGCGCTACTAATGGTGACTGCGTCGCTAAATGGCGCAGCGGCTATCAAAACAGGGTCGTCTCATATCAAAATTGATTATTCATCGCTTTCTGACCAAACCGCCGATGACCTTACCGCAAAAATAATTTATACTAATATTTTTGACGAACCGCTTTCTGCTAATGTGTTAACTTTGAATCGTCAAGAAAACTCTTTAGTCGGAGAAATACCAATGGAGCTGTCAAAGTTGATTGCGGGCTTGAGGTTTGACCGTGACAGTACCTGTCTTGCGGTTGGATTTCTCGAACTAATACAGGGCGATACCCTATATATGCAGATTGTAGAAGAAGGAAACGGGTTGCGGGCAATTGAAGTTAACCCCCAAACATGGATCAACTCCTTATGGATGACAGATAAAGTTGGTGAAGATGAAAATTTTGCGTCAAGCATCTCGGGGGAGTTCATGACGTTTTTAGATCCTTGCATGTATAGTAGTACAGTAAAAAAAGAGGATTTTGACAACTGGGAGATGTTGGCTTATAAGCAGATTGTGCATTATAATTCTATGCTTAGCCAAAGTCTTGATAATAAAGAAATAGCTGACAGCTGTTTTCGCAAGCTGTTAGAAAACAACCTGTATCTTGGTTTCATAAGTCGACGAGTCTTAGGGAATAAAATGGACGCAAAAAATTTTTATGACAAAACAGTCATGGATTTCCCCAATGATTATTATTCAGCTTTTTTATCCGAGCTGGATTTGAATGGAAATTCATTTTTCAGATTCCCTGCGCAGGGTTATACTCCATATTATTTTTCTTACCAATTGCTTGAAAGATATCCCGATCTTAAAATAAAGGATGATGAAACAATTACGGATTGGCGCACTCGCGTTACTCCCGTGATTGAGCAGTTGGAATTGGAAGCTGACTCAGAGTTTTATGATTTTCTGGTAGCAACATGTTATGTAAGAAATATCCGCGAGTCGAAACTACTTAATGATTTCCAGATAAATCAACTCAAAGAAAATGTTTGTGAGGGCTTATATGAGATTGTTATGAATGAAAATAGCCTTATGCAGCAATCATTAAAAGGGTATAACGCTAAGGATCTCACCTCGTTAGAGTCGTTTGATCTTGAAGCATATATTAAGGAGCTGAACCTCGGAAAACCTGTGGTGGTAGATTTCTGGAACACTTGGTGCTACCCATGTCTCAGTGCCCGCAAGCAGATCGACAAGTTGGAGGATGAAAATCCTGAGTTGTTTGAAAAAGTTGAGATTCTCTATCTTAGCGACGAATCTTCACCTTTAGATAATTGGGAGAAGGTTTCCAAGCAATTCGGAAAAACTCATCTCAGATTGAGTAAGTCGGCTATGGAGAAGATCATGACAGGTTACGGTTTTACCGCTATTCCTACATATCTGTTTTTTGACAAAGATGGAAAGTTGAGATATTCTACAACCGGCTTCCCCGGCGAAGCAAAATTTATCGAGGAGCTCAAGAAAATAACCTCTACTAACCCCTGAGTTACTCTAACCAATCTATAACAAAACGCGCCCGCGCAAGCTCCCCGCCTGCGCGGGCGCTGCATATTTTTTGCTCGGAGGGATAAGGGAGGGGGGATGGGCAATAAACGGGAAGGCTGGGGCGTTTATTAGGATAGGAATTTAACACTAACTATGATGAAATATTTAAGTATCATTTTTCTTGCGATAGGCATAGCGCTCTGCTCATGCAACCGCCACAACGAGCCGCCGATGGAGACAGAGTTTCTCATCGCCCGCCAGTATTCACCCGTGAGCATGGAGGTTGACAATGCCGACAGCGAGCAGCTTGACAAAATCAAATCTCTGTCGAAGTCAAACTTTATTGTCAACTCCCCCGCCGAGCTGCCCGACGACCCGTTTGGCTTTAACGAGGCTTATACCGGCGTTGACTTCTCGACCTACACCCTGCTGATTCACTATGAGACTCACCGCTGGAGGATAGACACCTATACCAACCGCTTTTATCGCGACAACCGCGAAAACACCGTCAACTGGGTGATGAATATAGGCACCTCTCAGTTTGACGACTCGGAGCAGGTGAAGTTCACACGCTTCGCAATCCTCGTCAAAAAGATACCCGAAGATATTGACCTGAAAATATGGACATCGTTAGGCTCCCTCAACTGGAATTGGGAAAAATAGCCGCGGAATTTTGATTGCAGGTTGCAAAATTTTGAGTAATTTTGTGAGAATGTTGCGTGTGCAACAGGTTGAAACCCAACCGACCATTATCTGACAACCCCCGCTAAGACAACAATATATGCGACTCGACCAACTCAGTTCCGGACAAGAGGCCAAGATTGTGAAAATACTTGGTCACGGCGCTTTCCGCAAGCGCCTCATCGAGATGGGATTCATCAAGGGTCATGACATAAAGGTGCTTCTCCACGCTCCCCTCCACGACCCGGTGAAATATTCCATTATGGGATATGAGGTTTCGTTGCGTCGCTCGGAGGCTCATCTTGTAGAGGTGGTGCCTGTTGCCGCCAGCGGGTCGGAGGCCGGCAAAAACGATGTGGCCGAAAGCCGCCGTCACGCCTCCCATCGCCATGACAGCTCTTTCAACGAGCAGTCGCGCACCATCAACGTGGCCCTCATCGGCAACCCCAACTGCGGCAAGACGTCGCTCTTCAACATCGCCTCAGGCGCCCACGAGCATGTGGGCAACTATAGCGGTGTGACAGTCGATGCCAAGTCGGGCACCTTCAGGCACAACGGCTATAGGTTTAACATCGTCGACCTGCCCGGCACCTACTCGCTGGCCTGCTACTCGCCCGAGGAGCTTTATGTGAGAAAATATCTAAAGGATGCCTCGCCCGACGTGATAGTCAATGTGGTGGTGGCATCTAATCTTGAGCGCAACCTCTATCTCACCACCGAGCTTATCGACATGAACCGCCCGATGGTGATTGCCCTCAACATGTATGACGAGCTTGAAGCGCGCGGCGACACCCTCGACTATAAGCTGCTGGGCGACATGATCGGCGTGCCGGTGGTGCCCACCGTCTCGCGCAGCGGCAAGGGAGTGGCTCAGCTGTTTGACACCATAATAGATGTGTTTGAGGGACGGGAAAAGAGCGTGCGCCACATTCACGTTACCCTCGGCCCGGAGATCGAGCCGGCGGTGACGGCGCTCAACGACGCCCTCAAGACCGAGCCGAAGTTTGACCACCATGTCTCGCCCCGATACATTGCCATCAAGCTGCTCGAACATGATTCGGAGGCGGAGCAGTTTATCATCTCGACACTCGGCAAAGAGAAAGCTGACGAATATTTCGCCCTGCGCGACAATCTCTGCGCCACTATCGAGCGCAACACCAACGAAGATGTCACCTCAGCCATAGCTACCGAAAAATATGGCTTCATAGCCGGCGCGCTGACCGAGACCTTCACCAAAGGAAATGTCGACACCACCGAGCGCACCTCGGCCATCGACGCATTGGTCACCAGCCCGCTGTTTGGATTTCCGATTTTCCTCGCCATAATGGTGTTTATCTTCTGGGCCACATTCTCGATCGGCCAATATCCGATGGACTGGATAGAGTGGCTCGTCAACGCCCTCGGCAATGTGGTGAGAACCTATATGGCCGACGGCCCGCTCAAAGACCTCATAGCCGACGGAATAATCGGCGGCGTGGGAGGAGTGATAGTGTTTCTCCCCAACATCATGATTCTCTATTTCTGCATATCCTTTCTTGAGGACTCGGGCTATATGGCGCGGGCGGCATTCATCATGGACCGCATGATGCACCACATAGGCCTGCATGGCAAATCGTTCATACCTATGCTGATGGGCTTCGGATGCTCCGTTCCCGCCATTATGGCCAGCCGCTCGATCGAAAGCCGGTCGTCGAGATTCATCACCATACTCATCACCCCCTTCATGTCATGCTCGGCGCGTCTGCCAATCTATGTGCTGCTGATAGGCACATTTTTCAACGCCCACGCCGCTCTGGTGTTTACATCAATCTATGTGATAGGCGTGGCTGCCGCGATGGTCACGGCCAAACTGCTGAGAAAATTCTGGTTTAAAGCCGACGTGACCCCCTTTGTGATGGAACTCCCACCCTATCGCCTCCCGACCATGAAGTCGGCCCTGCGCCACACCTGGGCCAAAGGTGAGCAGTATCTCAAGAAGATGGGTGGCCTGATACTCGTGGCAAGCATAATCGTGTGGGCGCTCAACTATTTTCCCCTGCGCGACGAAGCTCCCGCTACCGCCGAAACTACCATCATCGCCGACAACGGCAACGACAGCACAATCGACCTCTCGACCGACTCCTATCTCGAAATGATAGGCAAGGCGGTCAACCCCGTCATGGAGCCTTTAGGCATGAAATGGAGGGCTACCGTTGCGGCCATCGCCGGTATCCCCGCCAAAGAGATAGTTGTGTCGACACTCGGAGTGCTCTACACCGGCGACGAGGACAGCTCTGCCGAAACGCTGTCACAGCGTCTCACCCGCCCCAATCCCGTGACGGGCAAACCTGACTTCACCCCTCTGTCGGCACTGAGCTTCATGATATTTGTGTTGCTCTTCTGCCCCTGCATAGCCACACTCGTAGCTATCTCCAAAGAAACCGGGTCCTGGAAATACTCTGCTTTTTCAGCGGTCTATAACACGATTTTCGCATGGCTGGCAGCCATGCTTGTGTTCCAGATCGGCTCGCTGTTTGTGGGCTGAGGTGAGTTATTTGAGATTGACAACGGTGATTCCCGCGCCGCCAAATCTCACATCCTCGTCATGGGCCGACACCACTCCGCTCACTCCGCGCAGATAGTCGCGGATGTATTGACGGAGCACACCGTAGCCGGTGCCGTGGAGGATTCTCACCCTCGACACTCCGAACTGAATGGCGTCGTCGATAAAATAGGTCACCGCCTGAACAGCCTCGGCGGCTCTCATGCCTCTCACATCAATCTCCTGCTTGAAATTGAGCTGACGCGAGCGCATATCCTCCGATGTCGATACGCTCACAAACGAAGCGGCTTTGCTCAGCCCCTTGTCGGGCGAGGCAAGCGTGGGTTTGAGCCGCGCCACGGGCACTGTGGTTTTCAACATGCCGAACACCACGGTGGCATTTGAGCCGTTGACCTCGATCACTCGGCCCGCCTGACCCTGGCCGTCGAGCTTCACCGCCATTCCCGCCTTGATTTCGGGAGTTTCCTCCGGCTTGGGAGCGGTGCGGGCTGCCGACTTGCGGGCGCGGCGGGGCACCTTCTTGAGCAGCGGATGATTGTCGGCCTCGGCGTCGGTATCGGCATGTTCGAGCGCCACGCGGTCCTCGCGCAGCTTGCGGCGAGCCTCAAGAGTTTTCTCTCTCTCGGCCTGAGCCTTGCGTATCTCGCTCACGGTGCGCTCAATGGTGGCGTTGGCCGAGTCAATGATATGTTTGGCCTCAGTGTTGGCCTCCTCGATAATCTCGCGGCGTTTCTGGCGCAGCGTCTGCGCGTCGGTTTCATATTGCTGTAGAATCTCGTCGAGCTTCTTCTCCTTGACCCTTATGGAGTTGCGCTTGTTATCCCAATAACGGCGGTCGCGGGCAATGTCGAGCAGATAGCGGTCCATCTTCACATAGTCGCTGCCCACTATCTCCTGAGCCATCTCGATGATGTCGGCGGGGAGACCGGTGTTGCGGGCTATCTCGATGGCAAACGAGCTGCCGGCGGTGCCGACCACGAGTTTAAAGAGCGGCTTCATCTCCCGGCGGTCGTAGAGCATCGAGCCGTTGACAAGCCCCGGAGTCTCCTCGGCAAACCGTTTGAGGTTCTGGAAATGGGTGGTGATCACACCCCACACTCCGTTTTGGTTTAAGCGGAAAAGTATAGCCTGGGCGAGCGCACCGCCAATCAGAGGCTCCGTGCCGGCGCCAAACTCGTCGATGAGCACCAGCGACCGGCTTCCGCCCGAGGCCACGAGGCGCTTCATGTTGCGCAGATGAGATGAATAGGTCGAGAGTGCATCCTCAATGCTCTGATCATCACCTATATCAATGAAAATATCATCAAATACTCCGCAGCATGAGTTTTCATAGAGCGGAGGCAACAGGCCGCACTGAAGCATATATTGCACCACGCCCACGGTTTTGAGCACCACCGACTTACCGCCGGCGTTGGGACCCGAAATCACGAGAATACGGTGCTCGGGGCTGAGGGTGATGTCGAGAGGCACCACCTCCTGGCCGCGGCTTTCGAGAGCGGCGAGCATAACCGGGTGACGGGCATGATACCACTCCAGGTCGGGCCCGTCGGAAAGGCGGGGCATTTTTCCACCCACCTTTTGGGCATAGCGGGCTTTGGCATGAATGAAATCAAGCTGACCGATAACGGCAGCCGTCGACAGCAATCCGGGGATATGCGGCCTGATGAGCGAGGCGGTGGCGATGAGAATGCGGTTGATTTCGCGGCGCTCCTCCATTTCGAGCTCGCGCATGCGGTTGTTGACCTCCACCACCTCGGCGGGTTCGATAAAGATGGTCTTGCCGGTGGCCGACTCGTCATGCACAATGCCGGGCATCTTGCGCTTATGCATCGGCGAAATCGGGAGCACGAGGCGACCGTCGCGCATGGCGGGAGTAGCCGAGCTGTCGATAATCCCCTCCTCAACGGCGCGCGCCAGCACACGTCTCAACACCGACGATGCGGTGCCTCCGAGCGACTGTTTGCGGCTGCGTATTGAGGCGAGTTCGGCTGAGGCACTGTCTTTCACCTCGGCGTTGCGGTCTATAACGCTGTCGATAGCCGAGATGACCATAGGAAAGGTGGTGAGCTGACGCACCGTGGCGTCGAGCTCGGGATAGAGCGACACCCCCTCGTCGTTGCGGAAGCGGGCAAAAAATTTCTCCAGTCGGTCGACCATCCTCAGGGTGTTCATGAGCCGGTAGAGCTCCCTCGCCGTGAGCAGGGTGCCCTCGGGCTTGATCGAGGCGAGCATAAGCTCAAGATTGTCGGTGGCGCCTAGAGGCAGCTCGTCATCCCCCTCTATCACGGTGAGCATCTGGGCGGTGGCCCTGAGGCGGCGCTCCACCTCGGAAGCCTCGTTGGTGAAGGCCATAGCTTCGACACAGTCACGCCCCATAGGGGTGAGGCACAGCGTGTTTACCTCCGAGCGAATCTTTGCAAAGCCGGTCTTATCTTCAAATTTATCGGGATATATCATTGTGTAATTCAATCGTTTTATAATCTCAAATCCACTGCAAAGTTAGCAAAAATAATGCCTGACGGGAGCGGCGGTGCAAAAAAAACGAATTTTAACAACCAAATGCTTCACAGTAGCGTTATTATTATAAAAACACAAACAACCAAAATTCAACTAAAAACACATTAATCATGAAAGCTCTTAATCTAAACTATTTCGGCACCACCAAGGCGTGGTGGGTAGTATTACTCGTAGGTATTCTATTGGTAATCGGTGGTTTTGCATATTGGTTCTGGCCTATGGCCGGTTATGCGATTGCCTCTCAGATATTCGGCTGGCTTCTTGTATTGGCCGGCGTTGTTCAAATCTGCGTCAGCGCGGGACCCGACCGAGGCAAAGGCTGGGGCTGGTGGCTCGCAGGTGGCGTAATAGATATGTTTATCGGCTTCATGATGGTAAGGTCGATTGTTCTTTCCGAGGCCGTGTTCCCCTATTTCCTTGCTCTGATCTTTATTTTCTGGGGCATCACAGCCCTCTGCAACGCGGCTAAGAACACCGGCCGTCGTTACTGGTGGGTTTCAATTGTCAACGGCATACTGATGTTGCTTATCGGATTCCTCTTTGTAGAGGCAGGTTGGGTGGCCAACATGATGATGACTTCGTTCCTCACCGCCCTCGCCTTTATCTACTGGGGCTTCACCATCGCAATGTTCAGCTATGATATGCGACCCGTTAAACAGTAATCAAATGACTGCAATTACCGACAACTAATATATTTTCCGGCGGGAAGAAGTCTGACCTCAGGCTGCTTCCCGCCGGTATTTCTCACACAACCAAAATTATCAGGATATGAGTTATTATCAGAACCTTTACGACAACCTGAAGCGTCACCTCGAAACCGAGGGTTTGATCGACAGCCATTTTCCCGAATGTATCGACGTTGAGGAATACTGGCCCGCTATCGAAAAAGCCTATATGCCCGACGGGCTCAAGGAGTTTGCCCAATATCCCGTCAGCTCGATAGGCTGGCCTATGTTTATCGGCATGGCGATGGCAAAATTCTGGGACGTTGACTGGACAAAATATTCAGCCCTCACCGGCGAACAGATCTACCACTCACTGCGCGACGCACGAGGCTATGACGCGATGGACGATTATATTCTTCAGGATATTCTCGGATTGCCTGAAAAAGAGGCTTCCGAAGAGGCCGACCGAGTAAGCAAATGCGCCTCGATAGCCTACCACGACCTCATGGCCTCCCACATCGAGCCGTCGACAGCGCAGGCTCTCGAAGCTTATCGCGACACTATCAAGGCCCTCTATATGATGGGAGTGGCTATGGAGCTTAAATCGCTCGGCTATAAGATGACCAAGATGGGAGAATAAACTTCCCTCATCTCAACTCTCTCCTTCTCTCCTCTTCCGCGCCTCGGCTTAATATTCGCTCGAGGTGTGGAACTTGATTTTCGGAAAATCGTTCTGAGCCATCTGCAACACATAATTGCTGTCGGCCAAAAACACATCGCGCCCTTCGCGGTCAACTGCCATAAACTGATGTTTGCGGCGCTTGAACGCCTCAAGGGCGTCTTTGTCATCGCTCTCTATCCAGCAGGCCTTGTAGAGCGAGATCGGCTCCCAGCGACACTGTGCTCCATATTCGTGAAGCAGGCGGTATTGAATCACCTCAAACTGCAGCTGACCCACAGTGCCGATAATCTTGCGGTTGTTAAACTGATTGATAAACAGCTGGGCCACACCTTCGTCCATGAGCTGACGCACACCCTTTTCGAGCTGCTTCGACTTCATGGGGTCGGTGTTTTCGATATACTTGAACATCTCGGGCGAGAACGACGGCAAGCCCTTATAGTGAAGCAGCTCGCCGGAGGTGAGGGTGTCGCCGATCTTGAAGTTGCCCACATCGGGAATACCAACGATGTCGCCCGGATAGGCCACGTCGACAATAGATTTTTTCTGAGCCATAAAGGCTGTGGGCGAGGCAAAGCGCAGGGTCTTGTCGCTGCGCACATGGCGGTAGGGGGCGTTGCGCTCAAAGGTGCCCGAGCAGACTTTCACAAAGGCGATACATGAGCGGTGGTTGGGATCCATGTTGGCATGAATCTTAAACACAAAGCCGGTAAAGGCTTCCTCGTCGGCCTTGACAACCCTCTCCTGAGCCTGCACGTCGCCGGGATGGGGAGCTATCTCCACAAAGCAGTCAAGCAACTCCTTGACGCCGAATGTGTTGAGCGCCGAGCCGAAAAACACCGGAGCCTGCTTGCCCTGAAGATAGAGCTCGCGCGAGAACTCGGGATAGACTCCTTCGATGAGGTCGATATCCTCGCGCAGCTTGGCGGCATCCTTTTCGCCGACAGCCTCGTCGATGCGCGGATCGTTGATGTCGTCGATCTCCACACGCTCGCTCACCTTCTGTTTGTCGGGAGTGAAGAGGTCGAGAGAATGGGTGTAGATGCTGTAGACGCCCTTGAATTTCGCACCTATATTAATAGGCCAGCTCAAGGGACACACGCTGATTTTCAGCTCCTGCTCCAGCTCGTCGAGAATATCAAAGGGGTCGCGGCCCTCGCGGTCGAGCTTGTTGACGAAGATAATCACCGGGGTGTTGCGCATGCGGCACACCTCCATGAGTCGCCTTGTCTGCTGCTCCACACCTTTGGCCACGTCGACCACTATGATAACCGAGTCAACAGCAGTGAGGGTGCGGTAGGTGTCTTCGGCAAAGTCCTGGTGACCGGGGGTGTCGAGAATATTTATCTTATAGTCGCCGTAGTCAAAACCCATCACCGAGGTGGCCACCGAGATGCCGCGCTGTTTTTCGATTTCCATCCAGTCGGAGGTGGCTGTTTTCTTGATTTTGTTGCTCTTCACGGCGCCGGCTATATGTATCGCGCCGCCAAAAAGCAGCAGTTTTTCGGTAAGGGTGGTTTTGCCGGCGTCAGGGTGGGAGATGATTGCAAAGGTGCGTCGGCGGGCTATTTCGTCTTTAAGCTGCACGGTAGAAAAATAATTGTAGTTTTATGTGAGTGAAAATCAGGCTTTGAGATTCATGCGCTCAAGGCATTTCATAAGGCTCTCCTCCCAATGGGGAATGGTAAGCGAATAGGTGCGCTTGATGCGCTGCTTGTCGAGCACACTGTAGTGGGGACGGGTGGCGGCAGTAATGTTTTCGATGTTGTAGTCGATGGTCGACACCGGTATTATCTCACATTTTGTCAGCCCCGCATTGCGCGCGATGGCTTTTGCGAAGTCATACCACGAGGCCACACCCTCGTCGGTGTAGTGATAGAATCCCGGCACCCACTGCACCGCCTTGAGAATCGACACTATCGCGCCGGCAAGGTCGGTGGCGCTGGTGGGGGTGCCTATCTGGTCACACACCACCGACAGCCGCCCCCGCTCGTTGAGCAGCCTGAGCATTGTCTTGACAAAGTTGTTACCGTGGGGCGAATAAAGCCAGGCGGTGCGAATCACTATTGCCGAAGGGCAAAGCGACATCAACACCATCTCACCCTTGCGCTTCGAGGTGCCGTAGGTCGAGGTGGGGTTGACCTTGTCGGCCTCACCGTAGGGCTTGTGAGCGGTGCCGTCAAACACATAGTCGGTTGAGATATGAAGCACCTTGGCGCCCGACTCATAGGCTGCGGCGGCGATATTTCTCACGGCGTCGAAGTTGACTGCCAGACATTTGGCCGGCTCCATCTCGGCGCGGTCAACAGCCGTATAGGCGGCACAGTTTACGATATGGGTATATTCACCGTTGGTGACGAAACGGCTCACTGCCGCCGCATCGGTGAGATCAAGCGTATCGACATCTGTATAGTCGGTCAATCCGGGCATTGTTTTTTCGAGTTGTGCCCTCAGTTCGGTGCCGAGCTGACCATTGGCTCCGGTAACAAGTATTTTCACTGATTAAAATTCTTAGTAAACTGTTGTGATAAAGCCCATTGCCCCTGCCGGAGGTGAAGCCCTCCCCAAAGGCCGGAGTTTTACCACTGCAAAGTTAATGATTTTTTGCCAACTTTCCCACCCCGCCCCCCATATTAACTCTCCCCCCCACCTCCCGACAAACCCCTAACTTTTAACATTACCGGACAGCACACCCCAATTAATGCGCGAAAGAGGGGAAAAGAGGGGGAGGGAGTTGCGGAGGGTAGCGGCATT
>CAYLMR010000037.1:0-23649 GCA_964384885.1 uncultured Bacteroides sp. | reverse complement strand
ATATAAACCGCACTCCAAAAGTTTTGTGTCTAACTTTTGGGGTGCAGTTCATATTAGACCTATTGGCCCCATTGGGCCTATCTCCCTCAGAGTCGCGGAGCGACGATGTTGTCCGGAGCCCCACATGCCGGGAGCGAAGCGACCAAGTGTGGGGTTAGGTGGGAGAACAGAGCAAAAGAGTCGCGGAGCGATGATGTTGTGGTGGTTGCTTCCACAATATCATCGCTCCGCGACTCTTGTTGAGGGGGATTGCTTTTCCTCGGGCTTCACCCGAGGTTTCGGACTATATCGTCGCTCTGCGACTCACCTCGCCCGACCCTCAATTAGTAATTAGCAATGAGTAATTAGCAATTTCCTCAATTACTAATTGCTAATTACTAATTGCTAATTAAAAAGGTCCCGCGGGGCCTATTGGCCTTATTAGCCCCATTTGCCCTATTAGGCCTATCGCCCGCGTAGGTGGGAGGCCATGCGGGCAGGCGGATGCACCTGAGGTACATCCCTACGAATCAGGGTATTAATTGTCGACGACGAGGCGGATGGGGAAGGCGTCGCGCCAACCGTTGTTTGTGTAGGCGTTGAAGTGAACGTTCATATAGTTCAAGTCCCAACCGCCACATGTCGGACTAACATTTGCATTAACCTGTCTTATCCAGTAGATAGCGCCCGGGAAGTGACCGAGGTTATAGTCCAACGGGCGATAAGTATCATTAGTACCGGTAAGAAGGTTAGAAACGTCGGCATAGCGCATTACTCCACGAGTCTGACCCTGGAGGTTAAAGCAGGTGCGTCGAGCGTTGCCTTGCTTGCCAACAGGGAAGAAAATCTGCTTGGCTGTATTCTGATTATAGACTAAACATCCACGGCTCCCATATATACTCCCTTCACCTTTGCCAGCATTTTCATTTTCGGTATGATCAAAGCCTACAGCGTCGTAATAATCAAGCTGAGTTTCGGTAGCTCCGTCACCATATAGGGCGCCAAAAGCGAAGTCGCAGTTGTCAGTAATGTCGCGGAAATCGTCATAGTTAGGCACACGATAGGTCTTATTGCCGACCTTAAACTTTGCCCAAGACCAACTTCGATTATCTAAATTATCATTCCAAAGCGTTTGGGTTGGATCATCGTTGTTAACACTCAATATCTCATCCCAGCCAAGAGTACCCTTAAAGTTTGTAATCTGGAATTTATAAGGACTGGCATTTACAAGCGGAGGATAATCCTCACCGTTGTCAGCAAGTATGCCCTGATTATAGTTGCCCTTCTTAAACAGAGTTCCTAAAAACAGGGGGGAATTAGCAACAACTCCGGTCACAACATCGTTTCCACTCGACATACTTTTAATGTCAAGAAGATGAGTTGTAGCATTGATTTTCGATTTTGGATCATTTGCCGACACAAGATTATAACTTGTCCAGAGAGTATTTCTATCGGTGAGCTGAATAGGATCATAGCCCTGGCGAAGCAAAACCTTGTGAACACAAGTCTGACCATGATATCTCACGGTAACGATGCCGCACGCATTGGTCGCCCCACCGAAATTAATATTAAATATAATATTAGAGAGGGTTCGTCCCTCAATTTTTTTTGATGTTACAGATTTATACATCATTCCCGGCACGGCGGAAAGGGTGAAATTGCTCGATTCTCCGATTGCATCAACTTCGGCAGTCCACGAGCCGTCGGAAACTATCGCTTCGAAGTTGTCATTACCACCCGGGCCGATACCTCGGGTCATAATAACCTTAAACGACTCTGTGCTACCCGACTTGCGCCACACGGCTTTAGGATTCTGAGTTCTCGGCACCTGAAGCACGTCGGTATAACAAGTGTCATTCACTATTCCTGTCGAGGTCTTGAACTTAGCCGTAACCATCACCTTTGCATATCGTATGAAATAACGGTATGGATTATTACCCGAGAAGTCAGAGTTTTTAATCATATTCTTCGCGCGGGTGAAAAACGGCACGGTCAGATCACAACCGTCCTGAGTGCGGGTAGTTACGGTATAGCGATTGATAGTTACCTCCTGACCATTTACGTAAGAATTAGAAGTATTATGTTCGCCAACCGTCGAGAAGTCGGTAAACTCCCTCACATTTTGAGGAATATAATTCTTATACTCAGCAGAGCCATTCTTATAAGTTGTACCATTATATTTAACAGATGAAGCCTCATAAAATGCCTGCAACTGGGCATAAGCCTTAAGACCGGCAGAATAATCAACATCAAGAAGAATATTCGCGTCGGGGCCATCTGAAGGTTTTGACAGAGCGAGATAGCCGAGGAACGGATGAGTCGTGCCACGGAAGTCCTCCCACACAGGTCTGTTCCATACAAAGTCATAATAATTAGTCGGCATGTTGGGATCTTTAGGAGTAGTCTTGGATTTCACTACTTCGGGAGGCGCAATTGAGTAGTCGTTAATCTCCTTCGGGCCCCAGCTGTTTTCGAGAATCTCAACCTTAATACTTTGGCAATTGCCGTTAAACTTAATAGGGAAATCGGCTCTCTGATTATAAAGATAAGGCATATAGAAGCGGTCAGGCACAAGGAGCGCCGGATTTTCCTCCACATAGTCGATATGCCATTCGGGCTGATTGGCCCATCCGTTAAAGCCGAGAGTCACTTTGTAGTGATGATTGCGCTGTGCATTAAAATTATAGGTAGTGTTTTTGCCGAGCATAAAGCGGTATCTTATCGGTCCGGAGCCCACATTCTTGGAGTTTTGAGACAGATAGTAACCCTCGACTTCGATATATGTGCCATAGGGCACTTTATCTTTTGTATCATAGTTTGAGGGCACTATAGAGTCATCGTTAGGATTGGCCTTAAGGTCGTTGAGAAAATCCTGCACATCGCTGAATTTCGGCTGCTTGTTGAAATCCTCCTTATCGGGACGGTCGGAATAATCGCCCTGCATATTTTCGTAGAAAAACAGTGAGGGGGCGTTATAATCGTGAGAGCCGCGGATAATGCCGTTGTTGGCTATCACCATCCAGTTCTCAAAGTCACCTTCGCCCGGGTCGGTGTCAGAGATACCCGAACCGGGCAGAGCCGCATTAGCGAGAGGCGCATAGAAAATCACATCTCCCTCCGTGAGGCTGTCAGTAGTTTGGGGGGAATTGTCGCGACCCAATGTGCATGAAATGGGTATATCTTTGATTCTCACCTTACGGATATAGATAAACACATCCTGATTGAGGTTAGAACCATCAAATTCGATTGTGACCTTAGAGGCAAGGCGGTTGATCCACGCATGAATCGAGAGGTTGGTTTTGTTGACAACCACAGGAGGCGCTTTAAAGCCTGAATAGCTGTCGGCCGATGATTTTTTTTCATCGGCGGTGAAGAAGCCAAACATCTGATTGTTTTTACTCACATCAGCCACCCAGTCAACCTTGATTGACTTGAGGTCGTCGATAGTCTGCACCTGATCTTCGGAGAGGGTAGGCATATTGGCCACACAATATATATAATAGCGGCCATAGGGCAGATTATCGGGCAGGGTGAAGGTAGCGCTGGCATGGTTGCGCTCGGAAAATTCAGCTCCATATTTCACATCCTCAGTCGACAGCTGCGGGCGGTCGTTGTTGGAAGAAGCTGTGAACTTTATGTTGGGATAAAACTTATAGAAGTTCTGATATTGGTCGTAGATCACCACTGAGAGAGAAGTAATATCCTCGATAGCGTCACCGGCAGTGGCACGCGAGCCGACAGCCTGGGCCTGAGGTATATAGTTGACGGTAGCGGTAATTCTGCCCTCGCCGTCTCCTATGTCGGAATACTCACGGAAGAGCCGGTCGTCGCACGAGGAGGCTGACAACGCTACGGCAAGGATGAATAATAATCTACAAATATGTTTCATTGCTTATTATCTGTGATAATTAGTCTGCTTGGAGATCGAAAGGATTTGCCGGCCATGATATGATAGGCGACTGGCCGTTGAAGTCACCATATTGCGGATTGAGAGATATTTCCCTGTAAGGAAGCAAGTCTACCCGACATGACAGGAGCTGCTCCTCGAGGTGGAGCCTGATGATCACATGGGTGTTGCGGGGCAGATCGTCGAGATTGGGGAGATCGACCCATTCGGAGTAGAGGGGGCCGTCAACAGCCTTAACGCCGGTGACTATCTGCAACTGATATTTGAGCCCTGAGGCGAGAGCGGTCTCGGGATAGTAGATTTCGGGCGCATAGACCGATTTGCCCTGACCGGAGAGCGGGAATGTGAGCTCGGCGGGGAGGGAGATGATGCTGTTGACAACTCCATCGGTCGGCACCTTACAGGCGGTGATAAACCTGCCCTCGGATGTTGACTCAACATTCTTGGCGGGAGAATATTCGGTGGCGTTGGGGAGAAGATACTCCTTGTTGCCGATGGCGTTGATCTTCACCGAGTCGATGGTTAGCACCGACTGAGGCGAGGTGAGGCGACCGTCGTAGGTGGCCTCGACGCTGAATTTCACACCGCTGCGGGTCACGAAGAACGAGAAAGTTTCAGAGGGCTCGGTCTCGGTGCCGGGATTGGTGGCGGTGAGTGTCCGCTCAAAATGCTCGTTGATGGGGAGATAGGTGCGGGTGGCACCGGTATTGTCGATCATAGGAGCGCCGGGGGCCGAACAGTTGACGGTAAGGGCTTCGAGCTCCTCGACGGGGAAGCGCTGGCCGGCTCTGATCGAAGAGAAGTCATAATAGCCTTTACCCTCCCAGCCCTCTTTGGGCAGCTCGTTACCAAAGAGATAGATCTGCTTGGTTTCGAGAGCCTTGACCTTAAAGACGGCTTTGGTGTTGGTTACCGGCGAGTCAAACGAAAGAAATCTGTTGTGCTCCACTCGGCCACGCTCATCCACAACTATGATGCGCATGGTTGAAATCTGCTCATAGCCGCTCACGGGAGCCTCAAAGTAGTTGAGGTCGTCAACCACCGTGCTGCCGCGCGAGGAGAGGGCGCCGCTGTTGATAAGCGAGATGTCGATGCAGATATTGGCATCGGCCATCTCCTCATCGACGCCGGTGCGGGGCTCGTCGGAGGTGTTGCATCCGGCAAGCACGGCTATGCAGCCGAGAAGGAAGATCAGGTTAATATGTCGGTTAAAAAATCTCATTGATTTTCGATATTATTAATGCGCACAACCCAGTTGCCAACCATGATCTCGACATAGAGCCAGTGGCGGTTGGAGTCGAGAAAGAAGGTCATGGCCCAGTAATGTTCCCTGTCAAGATATTCCTGGGCAGGCATTTTGCTGTAGACTTCGCTTTTCTGAGCAAGGAGATAGTTGATCAGAGGGAGCGAAACCACCTTGTGGTTGTCGCTGCTGCGGGTGATGAGGAGGTAGGGGTCGTTGTCAGCCATCAGACGGCACACGCTGAACTCGGCAAAGGCCATCAGCACATCCGAGCCGTCGGCGTTGACACCCACGGGGAGGGTGCCCCTGCTCCAGGGAAGATAGGTCACCTCGGGCGACGGGAGAAGAGCGTTGTCCCACGCCATGAGGGTGTTATTGTCAGTAATTGAGAAATTAAAGTCGCTGTCGTAGCATGGAGTTCCGTCAACGTTCTGAAGCATGATGCGGATGCCGTTGGTGTCGCGCATCATATCGACCGTGGCTTCACAATAGCTGTTTTCCTCAGATGTCACAGTAGCGGTGGCATAGCCGTAGAAAAGATTGTGGAGCAGGGTGCCTTTCTCGAGCTGAGAAGGGAGGAGGCTCACTTCAGGAAGGGTGATGGAAGAATTTTCGGTAGGATAAGGTTTGAGTTCAAAACTTGATTCGCTGCATTGCAGGCCTCCGTAGGCCACGAGGCGGTAGTCGCCGTCGGGCAGGGTGACTGTCATGCGGTAGTTTTCGTCGGCTAGCGCCTTTGAGGTCTCCGAGCGGGTGGTGACAAGCTTGCCTCCCGAATCATAGATAAAGAGAGTGAGACAATCAACCTGAGAGGGAAAAGCATTGGCAAACTCCATATTATATGTGTAGGTGAACCGCAGACGGAGACCCTGCTCACATTCCGGCAGATTTTCTTCGAGCCGGTCGCATGAGGAGAGCGACACCACAGAGGTGGCACACATAATCATAGCGGCAAATGCCGAGATTGCTTTTGTGATTCTTGAAATAGTCATTGTGGAGTGATTGATTGTCGGGAAAGAAATGAGAGAAAGTTCAAAAAAATGATAACGGGCGGCAACACTGCCTGTTAGGATGGGCGTTGCCGCCCGCCATCTATTTGAGGATTAAAGATTGCTGATTTATATCAGTGGGAAGGGATTAGAATTCAATGTTGTTGATACGAACAACCCAGGGGAGAACTTCAACCTGCACACGGAAGTAAACTTCGGGGTTCTCGTCGTCGTCATCGGGATCATCGGGCTCGTCGGCTGATTTACCCCATTTGTAGATATTGGAGATACGGAGTTTGTAGACGTTGTTGCGAACGGTAGCAAATTCCATGGGGCCCATCTGGGTGTTGTTGATGTTGTCGTTGTGACGGTTGTAGTAGTAGTAGTAAACGTAGTATTTACCACCTTCGGGCTTGTAGATGGTGAAGAGTTCATCGCTGGCTTTGAGATCTTCGATGTTCTGATCCTTGAGGTCTTTGAGGATGTCATCGGCGGTGGTCTTTTCGCCAACCTTGATGGTAACTTTAAAGGCGGTCTCGAAGTCGATGGCTACACCTGAGCGGGGGTTTCTTGAAACATAAACCATGAGGCTGTCGAGGTTGCCATACATAATGCCGTCGTGAGCATAAATGGTTTTGCCTGACTTGATTGCGCCGTCAAGGGTTGAACCTTCTTTACCTGAAATTTCGCCACGGAACACAACGCCGGTGGTGATGCCGCGCTTCTGCTCTTTTACGCTGGGAATGGTGTTCTCGGTGGTGTAGCGCCAGATCTTGTAGTCTTCGGTAGCGCCTTCCCATTTGGCGGTGTTGCAAGCCTCGTTGAGTGTTGAAATAGCAGTGAATTTGACGTTTTCAGAAGCGGGGTTGTAAGCTTCGGTAAGCTGATGGAAGTAGTCCTGAGTAGAGGGAGAAACGACCCAGTTGAAGGGTGTCTCCTGACCGAGCACGGTGATCTTGCTCATGTCAGCAGCAGCGTCCATGCCCTCGCCGGTGTTGTCGGCTACGCGGGGAAGGAGGTAGAAGTTCTTGGCCTCATTGATGAGAGTGAGGTCGGTGATGGTAACATAGCCCTGAATGGTGGGAGTTACTGCGCCTTCGCCTTCTTCGAGATTTTTTTCGTCTTCAGGAACGTAGTCGTAGATGGGGAAGCAGTTGGGAGTATCGAGTTTGGTTGCCTTTTCACCCTCACCAACTGTGATGGTCATGGCATAGTCGAAACGGGCAGCTACGCGCTCTACCTGAACGGTTCCGAGGTTAAAGGGATTGGTGACCTTGTTGTAGGTATTGTTCATATCGTCAACCGAGGGGAGAGCCTTGCTGGCGGGGAGGGCGCTGGTCATCAGGAATGAGTTGGCAGTCCAGATAGCGTCGTTGTCGGCAGAGGTGATAGCCTCTTCCATGTCAACAGTCCAGTTGCCGTCGGCAACGCTCTTGGCGAGTGCGGGCGAGGGGTTACAGTAAGCGAAGATCGAGACCTCCTTACCTGCATACTCCATGAGGGCAGAGGTCTGGAACTTAACGCGATAGATGGGGTTGGGGCGGCCGGTGGTGCCGGTCTGAGCGTTGTTGGTGTCGTAGGCATTGGCAACACCCGAGCTGGTGATGTAGGTGTAGGTAACATTGCCTGAAGCATCGGTAGAAGCCTCGGCGAGCACGATGAGCACTGCGCTAACGTTGTTCTCGCGGTCTTTGCCATACTCGAAGCCGGCATCTGACTGAGCGGGGTTATCACCGGGTTTAACAGTCTCGCTACGAGAGTTGAGGTTGAGCTGGATGGTGGCGTAAACGCCTGAGCCATCATCTACAGTAGCCTTGTTGGGATCTTTGTCTTCTGAGCAAGACCAAAGGCCTACAGCTAAAGCAGCTGAGAGAAAAATTCCAAATTTTTTCATGTGGATTGATTAATTAATTGATTAATTGATTTATTGTTTGTTTGAATTTTGTTTTCGATAAGGGGATTATTCGCGCCACTTCACGGTGCCGACAAAGTTTTCAATCTCGGCGATGCGGGCGAGAGCCTCCTTGGCGGCGGGGGTGTTGCATTTGTTGAAACATTCCTTGGCCTTGGAGTAGTCTTTGAGCTTGGCGTAATACATTCCGCGGGCGAAGTCGGCGTCGGGAGAGTTGCCCGCCTTGCGGAGATATTTCTCGGCCGAGACCACATTGTCGGCGAGGAGGGCGGCGTTGGCGGCGTTGATGTTGGCGACAGCTTCGTCGGGGAACATCACGGCGGCGGTCTCAAACACCTCGCAATATTCGGGCGAGCCTACGGGATAGCTTGCGGCGAGGAGGTAGAGCTCGTTGATCGAGAGATTGTTGGGGCGCTCCACAAGCACTTGGGCTATCTCCTTGATGTCGGTATATTTGCGGATTGTGTAGTTGATGAGATAGTCGGTGTGGCGCAGCGAGGGGTAGATGTCGCGGAGAATCGAGGGATAATCCTTGGGGAAGAGCTGACGGAAACGGTCGTTGCGCTTCTCGATGGGATAGTCGGAGAGAATAAAGCTTATCATCTCGTCGCGCTGGGGATAGGCCGACACGCGGAGGGCGTCGACAAGTCCGCTCCAGTCTTCAGGCACCGAGTTGACGGTGAAAACGCCTTCGGGGAAGTGGTAGATGCCGTTGCAATATTCACGCACTGCACGGGTGCGGCCCTCGGCGAGGCGCACATTATTATTATAGGGACCTTCGGGCGAGGCATAGCCGGTGAGGGTGATGCTCTTGATCGAGGCATCGGGGTTATTCTTGACCGAGTCGATCGAGTTGGTGATTTTGGCCAGCTCGACGAGGTTGTTCATGTAGTAGGGGTCGATGACGGTTTTGTTGACGCGGAAGTTGACATAGGCGCGGCCTTCGATCTTAAATTCCTTGGAGTCGTCGACCTTGGGGGTGATGAAGCGGAGGTCGTCGGCAATAGGTATCACCGGGGGCACGAGGTTGAGGTCGGCGATGAGGGTGTTCTGCTCCTCGGGCTTGTCGCAGCATGAGTTGACGTCACACACGAAGTCGATTTCGCCGTGGCCCATCCAGTCCTGCCACGCCACTGTTTCGGTGATGGTGTCGACATGTTTGTCGCCGCTGCGGTAGAGCGGGCCCTTGAGGTCGCTGCCGCGCAGGGTGTAGTAATACTGGTTACGGCCGGCTATGATATAAGGAGTGAGGAGAATGCTGTCGGTGCGTTCGGCATTGGTGAGCACCGGGGTTACGACCATGCGCCTGTTGAGACCGAGCTTCACCCCGGCGGGGTTGACCGCATAGGTCACCTTGAGGGTCTTGCTGTCGGAATGATCAACCGAAGGCTCGCCGAGACCCGCGGCGTTGTAGGTCTGAGCCGGGGCGAGGAGCGATGAGGCGGCGATCATCAGTGAGGCGAAGATATATTTGGGAGATGTCATTTCGTCGGTTTGCTTAGGTTATGACGTGATGAAAGATAAGAGGGAGAGCAATCAGAACACATGCTCGATGGTTACGGCTATCTTGGTGGGGCCGACATAGTTGTGGGTCTTACCCTTGTCGATTTTCGAGCCGCACTTTGCGCAGGGATAGGAGTCAAAGCGGGTCCACACCCAGCCTATGCCGAGCTCGGCCTCGAGGTTCCAGCGGCGGGCTATCGGCCAGGCATATCCGTAGGCAATGCCGGCGCCTATGCCCCAGCCTTCAAAGCGCTGATCCTTGAGCTTGTTGAAATCGGTGCCGAGAAACTTGAAAGGCATGTTGAGATTGCCGAAGTTATATTGGCCGCCGAGGGCGTGGAGGCCGAAGAAGTGACCGGCAAAACTCTGACAGAGCCAGAAGCGGGCTTCGGGCTGCACGAGCCAGTGGCGCCACTTGTGTCCGTCGCCCACGGTCCATAGGTTGAGGTTGCCCGAGAGGTCGAATGTCCACTTGTCGGCCATGCGCACCTCCACCCCGAGGTTGGGAGTGAGTGTTGCGTCATAAAACAGATTGGTTTTTACCGCAGCGCTCTGGGCCTGTGAACGCTGAGGAATCAATACCGTCAGAGCCACGAGCAACAGTGCTTTGACCGGCATCATTAATCTCGAAAAATCTATGCGTTTACGCATAAGGTTACTTTTGATTATTTTATGTGACTGACCTCTGACTTCCAATGCAGAGACCTTATAGTAATTTATAAGTTTTGGGACAGCTTTATGCTTTCATTGAGGTTGATTTTTTCGGTCAACACTCCGTTATCCCTATCGGCCTGCTTCCTGATGGTGATTGAAAAGGGGTTTTGCAGTTGTCTGCGCCCCGGCTCACGCACTGATCATGAAGAAAGCTAAATAGCAAACTTGATTGCACTTAGCTATTGTTTTCGGTCATATTTAAGAGTTTTGCTTATTTATTCTTATTTAGAACATCTTTTTGAATTTTAAAGGAAGGTGGTTTTTCATAATTTCCCTTAAAAACAGTGCAAATTTAGATAATTTTTAGCAGATAAGTGCTAAAAAACATATATTTTTCGCCTCTGAAACTGAGAAAATGGAAAATTTACCCCCCCCCTATATAATTTGCTGATAATCAGCAAATTATTAATGAAGAAGATTGAGCGATTTTAACATTTTTTCACTCTTTTGACTCATCTTCGTAACATATCACGGGCACGCCCTCGGAATCGAAACCCACAGGCAGCCAGAGATGGCGCGAATCGGGGAGAGATTTGGGGTTCCAGCGGTCGGCCATAAAGGTGATTTCGTCGCCGAGACGGAGCATGAATGTGCCCTGCGCGCCGAAGGTCTTTTCAGCCCCCTCGCCACGGCAGGGGTTGGCCACCTGATGCCACGGCCCGAAGATCGAGTCGGCCCGGAACATGCGCGCCTCGTTGGGCGCCCAGCCGGTGCAGCCCGAAGTCACCATCCAGTATCTTCCATCGCGCTTGAAAATCGCGGGCGCCTCGTTCATGCCGCCCGGCATTACCCTCACATATTCGCCGGTGTGGGTGGTGTAGTCATCGCTCAGGCGGGCGATGTGGAGGGTGAGATTCTCCTCGGAGGAATAGATGTGGTAGGCCGTGGAATCGTCGTCAACAAAAATTGTCATGTCGCGCGACATCTGCCCGCCGTCGAGGTCGCGGAAGGTGAAGAGACCCGCCTCGACATCGGCGCGCCATTCGTCGGTCCACCACTCGCGGTTCTTCCCGGGGTCGGGAGCGCTGTCGGCGCTCAGCCCGAGGGGGAGACAGCCGGCGTTGACCCTGCCTGTGCGCAGAGGAATGAAGGGGCCGAGCGGATTGTCGGCCACAGCCACGGCAGTCTGGGCGGCGGCATAGCCCCGCCCTTTGAGCTCATGGTGAAACCACATCACATATTTGCCGGTCGCGGCGTTGTAGACCACCTTGGGGCGCTCGATAGTAGAGCCGCGCTCAATCAACGCTCCCGGCTCGTCGCTCACCGCCATCACGATGCCTCGGTTTTGCCAGTTTGTGAGGTCGGTCGAGGTATAGCAGGCCACCCCCTCCTGGGGCGCCTTGTTATAGCCGCGGTGCTCGCCATACCAGTAGAACACCCCGTCGGGGCCTTGAAGAATGGCGCCGCCGTGACAGTTGATGTGGTTGCCGTCGGTGTCGGGCCACACGTTGCCGGTCACAACCGGAATCACCGCCGGGCAGGTGGCCGAGAGCATCAGGCTCACCATTACCGCTAAAAATCGCATAAGCATAATTGAGTCAGATTTGAGGGTTTAGTCAATCCGCCTATACACATTATTATATAATAGGGAGGTATTTCGGGCGGACCGTGATGCAAAGTTAGAAATTATTGAACAAAAAAATGTAATAGATACACAATATCGGTGTAAATATTTTGTAACATTGAGAAGTTTTAGTAATTTTGCGCCCGTTCTGCGAAACCCTCATCGGTTTCATGCGGAACTTCACACCGCATAATACCCAACACTAAACCTCATGACAAAAAGTATCATCACGAACTGCATCATGATGTTGATGCTTATAATCGGAGTGACATCCTGCTCCGACGGTTCGGATTATGGTAAGATTCTTCGTCATCTGCCTGAGGACAGTGACATTGTAGTCGTTTTCAACGCTGAGGCGCTCATCTCATCATCGGGAGGCACAGTGGAGAAAGGCACCGTGAAATTTTCAGAGGAATTCCGCCGCCTGTTTGTGAAAGACGACATCGAGAACTATGAGCGCACAATGAAGTTTCTCAGCACCGCCGGGATTGACCTCACCCAGATGGCCATTATCTACAGTTACGACCACGTTGTGCCCACGCTGGTGTTTAATGTAGAAGACATCAACACGTTTAAGCCGGCGCTTGAGGAATATGGCTTTGTTGAGACCGACAGCCGCGATGACATAACCATTCTGTCGAAGCGCGTCTTTGAGTCGCCCGAAGGAAGAAACTTCGACCGCTTTGACTACATCGCCCTCAACGAGAAATGCGTCTACTGGAAGTATAACGTATGTATCAGTCAGTCAGCCAAGCCGCTGCGCGTGCTCACCGACATTATCGAGGGTGCCCACAAATCGTCGTTCAGCAACTCCCCCTACGCCAAATATCTCAAAGGCAACGCCGGCGCCATGTCGTTCAGCCTCCCCACCTCGCTGCGCGACAATCTCCGCAAGGCCAACCTCCCCACCGCCGAGATAGAGCCGCTGCTCAGCGCCCGCATCTGCATGAGCTGCAACATCGACAACGACGACCTCGACCTTGTGGCCCAGAGCTATGACGAAAAGGGTAAGCAGCTCAAGGTTTCCGACTATGTGAAGTATATCGACCCCGATGCCGCCATCAGCACCCGCCCCCTGGCATATCTCGAGAGAAACGAAAACCTCATCTATGCCTTCACTCTCGAATGTATTGACTGGAACGAATATTTCAGCCGCCTCAACAACACCGGCATGATGACCCCCTCTCAGAAGCTCGCCGCCACCATTGCCAAGAGCTATCTCGAGCAGATCGACGGCACCGTTGCGGTAGGCATGAGCCTCACCGACGGCTTCAACTCGCTCACCCGCATCAACAGCGGCGACAACCTCCTCAAGGAGCTCAACATCACCGTGGTGGCCGAAACCGCCAAGGCAAAATCGGTGGTTGAAGACCTCAAGTCGCTCATGAACACCGGCAACATCGAATATACCGACAACGGCGACGGCTTTACATTCACCGTTCCCGAAAGCCACACCGAGCTCACCGCCAAAGCTGTCGACAATATCCTGATATTATCCAACTGTCAGATCGACAAGGTGCTCAACCCCGTGGTGAAGAACTTTGATTTCGACGACTATAACACCACCGCTATCCTCTCGCTCCCCCACACCGACACCCTGATGAAAGACCTCTATATCGACAACGACGTTGAGCTGAGCTTCTCAAGCGATTTCGACGAGTCGAAGGTTGTGTTTAATCTCAGCGTGAGCGGCGACAGCAACGAGGGCATCCTTGCCAAACTCATCTCGATGGCCCTGAGCATAGAGAGTCAGGAAAAATCGCTCAACGAGAGATATAACGGCCGCTGCAAGCTCGACTGATCAATCCCCTCCTGTCATAAAAAATCGCCGCGACTCCACCCTGCAGTCGCGGCGATTTTTTATAGTTTCAGCCCGTTGATGAAAATTTATCTCTAAAAAATTGACCTGTCGGGGATTTGACTTGTTATAAATTATGAGTAACTTCGCAGCGATTTTGCCAAGATGGTTTGAATTAATGCGGACCTCTGGCATAAACCCACCTCAAAACCATTGTAAATGAAGAAAATACACGCGGCTTTAGCAATCTTGGCCGTAGCCCTGCCGATTTTTCTGAGCGCCACCGGAGCCAACGCCGACACCCGCAGTTCTAAAAAAGAAGTTGCGCGCCAGCTCGACATTTTCAACTCAGTCGTTAAGGAAATGCAGATGTATTATGTCGACTCGATCGACATCGAGAAAGCCATCAATACCGCCATAGCCTCGATGCTCGACGAGCTTGACCCCTACACCGAGTATATGCCTAAGAAAGCCTCCGAGGAGTTCCGTTCCATGACCCAGGGCGAATATGGCGGCATAGGCTCCTATATCCATGCCACCCCGAGAGGCATCGTGCTCGCCGGCCCTCAGGAGGGTAGCCCGGCTGCCGAAGCGGGATTGCGCTATGGCGACCTGCTGCTCACCATCGACGGCGACACCGTGACCGGCCTCACCACCGACAAGGTGAGCGAGCTGCTTCAGGGCACTCCCGGCACCTCGATCAAAGTCAAGGTTATCCGCCCCTACGTCACCGACTCGATAGTCGAGACCGTGATTACCCGCCGCAAGATACGTATGCCGTCGGTGCTCTACTCCGGTATGCTTCCCAATTCGATAGGCTATATCACCCTCAGCTCGTTTACCGACAAGTCGGCCGACGAAGTCAAGGAAGCCCTCATCGCCCTCAAGAAAGAAAACCACCTCAAAGGCCTCATTCTCGACCTCCGCTCCAACCCCGGCGGCTCGATGGAAGATGCCATCGAAATCGTAGGCCTCTTTGTGCCCAAAGGCACCGCCGTAGTGACCACCAAAGGCAAGGGAGTGCTCAACGAAAAGACCTATAAGACCGCCAATCAGCCTGTAGCTCCCGATGTGCCCTTGGCAGTGCTGGTCGACGGCTCCTCAGCCTCATCGTCCGAGCTCACCGCCGGCGCCATCCAGGACCTCGACCGCGGCGTGATAATCGGCAGCCGCTCGTTTGGCAAAGGCCTCGTGCAGACCACCCGCTCGCTCCCCTATGAGGGACTCCTTAAAGTCACCGTAGCGAAATATTACATTCCCAGCGGCCGACTCATTCAGGCCATCGACTACAGCCACCGCAATCCCGACGGATCGGTGAGCCGTGTGCCCGACAGCCTCACCAACGTGTTCCACACCGCGGGTGGCCGCGAGGTGAGAGACGGTGGCGGCATCACCCCCGACGTCACTGTTGAATATCCCGACATGAGCCGTCTGGCCTATAACATAATCCGTGGCGACTGGGCCTCTGACTTCGCCACCCGCTATGCCGCTGCCCACCCCTCGATTCCCTCGCCCGACCGGTTTGAGGTTACCGACGAGATATATGAGGAATTTAAAGGCTCGATCGACCCCGACAAACTGCAGTATGACCGCGCCTGCGAGCAGATTCTGAAGCAGCTCCGCGCCGCCGCCAAGATAGAGGGTTATGAAAACGACAGCCTTACCGCCGAGTTCAACCGCCTCGAATCAATGCTCAAACACCCCCTTTCGAGCGATCTCGACAACCAGCGCAATGTGATTGCCGACTATCTCGCTCGGGAAATCGTGTCGCGATATTATTTCACCAAAGGCGAAATAATCTACGCCCTGCGCAACGACAATTGCGTCGACTCGGCTATCAACATTCTTTCCGATCCGGCAAGATATAAATCACTGCTCCGACAGCAAGAGAAATGACCACACCCGTCTCAACCGCCCCCAATCAGCTTGCCGCGCTCAAAAAGCTGTTTCTCACTCCCCTGAGAGCCAAAGCCCTGAAATCGGCTTTTGCCAAGGAGGGCGACATAGCTCTCACGCGCCTCGCCGGCTCATCCGCCCCCCTGCTCATGGCCTCGGCTCCCCTGCCGGCTAAGAAAGGGGTGCCGGTGGTTGTGATAGGCGACTCGCTCGACGATGCCGGCTATCTGTATCACGACCTGGTGAGGCTCACCTCCGACGACAGTGTGGTGATCCTCCCCTCGGGCTATAAGCGCGACATAAAATACGGGCGCGTTGACCCTCCCAACCAGATTCTGCGCACAGAGGCGCTGGCCCGCATCTCGGCCGGCGACCCGACATTGCAGTTTGTGGTGACCTATCCCGAGTCGCTGGCCGAAAAAGTAGCCTCGCGCCATAAGGTAGACACCAACATCCTCACCTTCCGCAAATCAGAAGAGATGGACATGACCGAGGCGGTGAAATGGCTGCGCGGGCATGACTTCAAGGAGGTGAGCTATGTTTATGAGCCGGGCCATTTTGCGGTGAGAGGTTCGATTCTCGACATATTCGGCTACAGCAACGAGCTGCCTGTCAGAATTGACTTCTTCGGCGACGAAATCGACTCGATACGCTCGTTTGACATAGAGACGCAGCTCTCACAGCAGAAGCTCGACACCTTTACCGTGTCGGCCAACATGGCCAATTCTGATGACGGCAATTCTCTGCTCGACTTCATCGACCCCTCGACGCTGATATTTGTGAGAGACGCGGTCCACACCCTCTCGCGAGTGAAGGAGGTGACCGGCGAATCCTTCAGTGAGAGTGCCATGCTCGCCGACGAAGGCGACCCCGAGGTGATGAAAAATGTGATCGACCCCGATCAGTTTGAAAAAAGCTGGCAATCGTTCCGTCACATCTACTTCACCGGCGGCGAGCAGGTGGCCCAACCGGTCAAATCGACCATAAGGTTTGACTGCGTGCCCCAGGCTCTCTATCATAAGAACTTCGACCTCATCGCCGGCTCGTTTACCAAGATGGAGGAGGAGGGTTATACCATCTACCTGCTCTCCGACTCGCCCAAACAGGCCGAGCGCCTGCGTCAGATATTTGCCGACCGCGGCGACAATATAACCTTCCGTCCGGTTGACGGCACATTGCATGAGGGCTTCAGCGACGGCGACACAAAAATCTGTATCTTCACAGACCACCAGATTTTTGACCGCTTCCACAAATATAATCTCCGCAGCGAGAGAGCCCGCTCGGGCAAACTCGCCATGAGTCTCAAGGAGCTTCAGGCTATCGAGCCGGGCGACTACATCGTGCATATCGACCACGGCGTAGGCAAATTCGAGGGCCTGACCCGCACGAACGTCAACGGTCACATGCAGGAGATGATCAAGCTCGTCTATGCCAACGACGACACCCTCTATGTGTCGATCCACTCGCTCCACAAGCTTGCCAAATACCGAGGCAAAGACAGCGCCACCCCTCCCAAAATCAACCGCATAGGCTCCGGCACATGGGCACGCCTCAAGGAGCGCACCAAATCGAAGCTCAAGGATATTGCCCGCGACCTCATAAAGCTCTATGCCGCCCGCGCCCAACAGAAAGGTCACTCCTTTGCGCCCGACTCCTATCTGCAGCATGAGCTCGAGGCCTCGTTTATCTATGAGGACACACCCGATCAGCTCTCGGCTACCAAAGCGGTGAAAGCCGACATGGAATCCGACCGCCCGATGGACCGCCTGATATGCGGAGATGTGGGTTTCGGCAAAACCGAGGTGGCAATCCGCGCCGCCTTCAAGGCTGCTGCCGACAATAAGCAGACAGCCGTGCTGGTGCCCACCACAGTGCTTGCCTATCAGCACTATGACACATTCTCAAAGCGACTCAAAGACTTTCCCGTGAGAGTGGACTATCTCTCGCGCGCCCGCACCGCCAAAGAGACTTCGGCAATACTCAAAGACCTCAGCGAAGGTAAAATCGACATTCTCATCGGCACCCACAAGCTCATCGGCAAAAAGGTGAAATTCAAGGACCTCGGACTGCTTGTGGTCGACGAGGAGCAGAAATTCGGCGTTGCCGTAAAGGAGAAGCTCAAGGAGCTGCGCACCAATGTCGACACCCTCACCATGAGCGCCACCCCCATACCGCGCACCCTGCAGTTTTCAATCATGGGCGCGCGCGACCTCTCGACCATCAACACTCCCCCGCCCAACCGTCACCCGATACTCACCACCGTGGGCACCCTCACCGACGAGCTGCTGCTCGAAGCGATCAACTTTGAGCTGAGCCGCAACGGTCAGGTGTTTATCATCAATCCGCGTATCGAGGGACTCATCGAGCTTGAAAACCGCATCAACCGCCTCATACCCGATGCGCGCACTGTGGTGGGTCACGGCCAGCTCAATCCCGACGTGCTCGAAAAAACCATCATCGACTTCGCCAACCACGACTATGACATACTCCTCGCCACGACCATTGTGGAGAGCGGCATCGACATGCCCAACGTCAACACCATCATAGTCAACAACGCACAGAACTTCGGCCTGTCGGAACTTCATCAGCTGAGAGGACGCGTAGGCCGCTCGGCACGCAAGGCGTTCTGCTATCTGATGATTCCGCCGGGAGTGCCCCTGTCGCCCACCGCCCACCGCCGTTTGCAAGCCATCGAGAGCTTCAGCGACCTCGGTTCGGGCATCAACATCGCCATGCAGGACCTCGACATACGCGGCGCCGGCAATCTGCTCGGAGCCGAACAGAGCGGCTTTATCAGCGACCTCGGCTATGAGACCTATCAGAAAATTCTCCGCGAGGCCATGACCGAGCTTCGGAGCGAAATGCCCGAAGCCGAGACCGACAGCGCGGCTGCTCCCGCCAAGCCGCTCGGCGAAGAAGAGGAATTTGTGGCCGACACTCTCATCGAAAGTGACCTTGAGCTGCTCCTGCCCCCCGACTATGTGCCGGAGACCTCAGAGCGCATTGCCCTCTACCGTCACATCGACTCGCTCGACAGTGAGGCTGAGGTGGCCGAGTTCAGCAAAAATCTCGTTGACCGCTTCGGCAAGATACCCGAAGTTACCGAAGAGTTGCTGCGTATTCCCCTGCTGCGCCGTCTGGCCCGCAAGCTCGGAGTGGAAAAAGTTATGCTCAAGCAGGACAAGATGTTTATTCACTTTGTCGACAAGTCAAACCGCGCCTACTATAACTCTCACGCCTTCGGCAAGATACTCAACTATGTGGCAAGCGCGGGCGCACGATGCACCTTCCGTGAGCGTGACGAAAAATGCAGCATCGTGGTCAGCAATGTAAAATCGGTAAAGGAAGCCCTCGACATCTTCACCCGCATGTCGGGTCTCTCACCCCTCTGAACCGAAGCTCAGCCCGTCGAGCGACTCGACCACCATGTCGGGAAAATGAGCGGGAGTGTTGTGGGGCGCCGGCGCCATGACCTGCGGAAAGATATTCTCGTTGCGGGGGTCGGCAAGGGCTATCGTAGTCCAGCCGAGACGGCGCGGCCAATAGAAATCCTTGGCCACATTGTCGGCGATGTAGACATATCGTTTCACCCCCGGCATAAGCGACATTATTCTGAGAAACGGCAGCGGGCTGTATTTCTCACTCCCCACCGCCTCGCTCACCGAAATGAGCGCCGGGCTCACAAGCCGTGTCACCCCGAGAGCGCGAGCCTTTGAGGTCTGGGTCCTCACTGTGCCGTCGGTTATGATTGCCGTGGCTATCCCCTCGGCATTGAGGCGCCTGAGCAACTTTTCGGCATCCTCCCTCAGCGTGATGGCGGGGTCGGGATGAGTACGGTAGTCTCTCACCATCTGCGGTATGCCTCCGTAATCTTCGCTCACCTCGGCGGGAAGAAACTCCACGAGCGCGTCAAACGCCCCCGGGCCATGCACCGGATAGGGCTCCATCACCCTCATCAGCTTCTCAACAGTGAGCTGCGGGTATCTGTCACCATATTTCCTCGCTATCTGCCCGGCGATATATCTGCGGGCCGACATGACATATTCGCGCTCCTTATAGAGCGTGTCGTCAATATCAAAAGCTACGAGTATTTCGGGTGACATATCGGCAAATAGTTTTAAGTTTTTATTTTTTCTTGCTCACGGGCTCGACATCATAGCCCTCCTTGCGCATCAGGTTGAGCAATCCCTCGGGACCGACAAGGTGACCGCACCCAACGGCTATGAGCAGGCTCTTATCCTTCATAAGCTCGGAGAGCTGAGGCATCCAGTTCTTGTTGCGGTTGTAGATCAGCTCGTCGGCTCGCGCAGGGTCAACCCCCTCCATCGATTCGAAAATCAGCGTGGAAATGCTGTCGAGGTTTTCGGCGAGATAGGCATTGGCCAGCAACAGGCTTTTCTGCTTGAGCAAGGAGTCGTTGGCCACGGTCTGCATCACCTCATCGACCTGTTCGGCTATCGGGCGCGAAAAGAGCAGTTCGAGCTGCCACTCAGCCTTTTCGAGAGGGTAGATAGGCTTTCCTCCGGCCGCAGCGATGTTCTGTATCCGTCCGTCAAACTGCAGGTTGGGGTCAAAATCGGGTATCGCCTGCATAGTCTGCAGAAGGGTAAGCTGAGTATTGATAAAGGCAGGTTTGAGAAACGCCATGTTCTCTACCTTCACCCCCTCGGGTGCATATTGGCTCAGAACGGCGTTGATAGAGTCAAGCTGAGCCTGAGTAAACACCTTGGTGAGTGTCGAGTCGGCAGGAGCCATGGCATAGCTCATCACCGCCCTCTGGAGCGAAGTCGGCTCGGCATTGGCCATATCTATCTCGCCAACCACTCCGTCAACCTCGTCGAGCGCCTCGATGAGACCGCTGACCCTCGAGAGCATATCGGCCGGCGCGACATGATGAGTGCCGAGCAGATAGGATTTATGCTGGGGATTTTTGGGGTCGGTCACGCTCCAGAGCAGCTGGGAGTGTGCTCCGGGAGCAAAAGCTATGCTGAGGCAGGCTATAAGGAGAAATTTTAGAATCTTCATTTCGGTAAAGTTTTAAAATTACAAACTGCCTGCAAAAATATAGCTTTTATTGCCCGCGGCCAAATAGTGAGGGCAAACAATTGCGGGATTATTCAGCGGGGCCCTGCTTTTCGAGGCGATAGGCCACATCCTTGACCTCAAAAGTCATCACCGACTTGTCGATCTTCACATCATCAAGCTTTCTGAAATTAAGGAAATGACGCTCGGCGGCATGGGTGACTATGGTCTGAACCTTGCTGACAAGCACCGGGGGAATCGAATCGACCACCGGCGACTGCTCGTCGGTGAGTATGTTTGAACGCATCACAACGGCGTCGGGGTCGACATTAACCGACAGGGTGGATGGGTCGAGCATAATGAGTATCTCGTCGTCAACGCCGCCGTCATCCTTCACCACATTCCATGTGCCCGACATGGTGGCGGTGGCTGAAGCCGAGTAGGCATAGGTCATGTCAACCTCATCGCCCTGAGCGGGAGTCTCGACCGACACCTGACCTGAAACTATCACTGTGCCCCCCGAGGCATTGTCAGCCTCATCGAGGGTGAAATCAAAGAGGTCGGTGATATTGACTATTTCGGGAGCGGGCATGTCGACGCGCATCTCGTTAGAGGCCCATGAGCCGGCCACTTCGTTGGCAAACTGATTGTTAGAACTACAACCGCAAAGAGCGGCAACGGGCAGAACTACTGCCGCAAGCAATGATTTTCCTTTCATGATTCTGTTGTCAGCCTGTTAAGTTAAAATAGCTGACAACCTTATAACCTGCCCTCCCCCGGGTTTGTTCACTCTTTTTTTGCCGGGGCGGCATGATTTGTCGATTTTTTTCGCTATTTTTGCAGCAAATAAATTATCCATCATAACCGCTTAACAATGGCAACCAAACCTTTCCAATATCAGGAGATGTTTCCCCTCGGCCCCGACACGACCGAATACTATCATCTCACTTCAGACTACGTAAAGACTGAGACATTTGAAGGCCGCGACATGCTTGTTGTCGACCCCGAGGCTCTCACCGTTCTGGCCCGTCAGGCCACCCACGACAACGCTTTCATGCTCCGCCGCGAGCACAACGAAATGGTGGCTAAGATTCTGCGCGACCCCGAAGCGAGCGACAACGACAAGTTTGTGGCTCTCACAATGCTCCGCAATGCCGAAGTGGCTTCAAAAGGCCAGCTTCCCTTCTGCCAGGACACCGGCACCGCTATCGTGATCGGCAAGAAAGGACAGCAGGTGTTTACCGGCGCCAACGATGAGGAATATCTCTCAAAGGGTGTCTACCTCACCTACACCACCGACAACCTGCGCTACTCGCAGAACGCCCCCCTCAACATGTATGACGAGGTCAACACCGGCTGCAACCTCCCCGCTCAGATCGACCTCTATGCCACCCAGGGCGACGAATACAAATTCCTCTTCGTGGCTAAAGGAGGCGGCTCGGCCAACAAGACCTATCTCTATCAGGAAACCAAAGCCCTCATCAATCCCAAGACTCTCATTCCCTTCCTCGTTGAGAAAATGAAGAGCCTCGGCACCGCAGCCTGTCCCCCCTACCACATCGCAATCGTGGTTGGCGGTACATCGGCCGAGATGAACCTCGCCACCGTAAAGAAAGCTTCGGTGAAATATTACGACAACCTGCCCGACCACGGCAACGAGCTCGGCCACGCTTTCCGCGACAAGGAGCTTGAGCAGCAGCTTCTCAAAGAGGCTCAGAACATCGGCCTCGGTGCTCAGTTTGGCGGCAAATATTTCGCTCACGACATCCGCGTGATCCGTCTCCCCCGCCACGGCGCCTCATGTCCCGTGGGCATCGGCGTGAGCTGCTCGGCCGACCGCAACGTCAAGGCCAAGATCAACCGCGAAGGCCTCTGGATCGAAAAGCTCGATTCTAACCCCGGCGAGCTCATCCCCGAGGAAATGCGCAAGGAAACCGAGGGCAACGTGGTGAAAATCGACCTCAACCGCCCCATGAGCGAAATTCTCAAGGAGCTTTCAAAATATCCCGTATCTACCCGCCTGAGTCTCAACGGCACCATCATCGTGGGCCGCGACATTGCCCACGCCAAGATCAAGGAGCGTCTCGACAAGGGTGAGCCCATGCCCGAATATCTCAAGAACCATCCTATCTATTATGCCGGCCCCGCCAAAACTCCCGAAGGAATGCCCTCAGGCTCATTCGGCCCCACTACCGCAGGCCGCATGGACAGCTATGTCGACCAGTTCCAGGCTGCCGGCGGCTCAATGGTGATGATCGCCAAAGGCAACCGCTCGAAGCAGGTTACCGACGCCTGTCAGAAGCATGGAGGTTTCTATCTCGGCTCTATCGGCGGTCCCGCCGCTATCCTTGCCCAGAACTCAATCAAGAAGGTTGAACTTCTCGAATATCCCGAGCTCGGCATGGAAGCCATCTGGAAAATCGAAGTTGAAGATTTCCCCGCCTTTATCCTCGTTGACGACAAGGGTCACGATTTCTTCACCGAGATTACCAAAAAATGTGCCAACTGCGGATTGGCTAAATAATTTCCAAACTCTGAAATCATGAGGTCGCCGGAGCCGACACCCGACTATGGTCAGGCCCGGCGACCTTTTCACACTTAAATCATCAAAACCATAGAAATGACTGTTGTAGACAGGTTTTTGCAATATGTGAAGTTTGACACTCAAAGTGACGAACTCACCAACCTCACTCCCTCCACTCCCGGCCAGATGGTGTTTGCCCAACATCTCGAGGAGGAACTTCGTCAGCTCGGCCTCACCGAAATCACCCTCGACGATAACGGCTATCTCATGGCCACCCTCCCCGCCAATCTCCCCGCCGGAGTGTCGGCCGACAGTGTACCCGTGGTAGGTTTCATCGCCCACCTCGACACCTCCCCCGACATGTCGGGCCGCCATGTCTCACCCCGCATCATCGAAAACTATCAGGGTGGCGACATCATTCTCAACCAGGCCGAAAACATCGTGCTCTCCCCCTCTGAATTTCCCGAGCTGCTCAACTATCTGGGTCAGAGCCTCATCGTGACCGACGGCACAACCCTGCTCGGCGCTGACGACAAGGCCGGTGTGGCCGAGATAATCACCGCTATTGACTATCTCAAGCAGCATCCCGAAATTCACC
>CAYLMR010000036.1:0-24029 GCA_964384885.1 uncultured Bacteroides sp. | reverse complement strand
GGCGAGGGGGTATCGAGGGCGTGGCGGCGGGTGAGGGCTTCGAGATAGTAGTAGTCGGCATAGTTGAGCGGCACATCTATCTCACTGTTGTGGGGAATTGAGCCGGTGGAATGTTTGAGGATAAAGCGGCCGTTCTTACCAGGCTTTGCCGTGTATTCCTCACTCGCGAGCGAGGTCATGATCCGGTCGGCATAAGTCTTATAGTCTGAGGCATTTTCGACAGGATAGCCCGCTAACTCATAGAGGCTTGAGGCAATAATGGCCGCCGAGGAAGCATCGCGCGGCTCGTTGGGAATGTCGGACGCCTCCATATCCCAATAGGGTATTTCGTCGTCGGGCATGTTTCGATGGTTGCGCATATATTCAAAAGTGGCGACGGCGCGGTCAAGATAACGCTTGTCGCCGGTATAGCGATAGCACATTGTGAAGCCGTAGATTGCCCAGGCGTGACCGCGCGACCATGTTGACTCATCGCTGTAACCCTGTCCGGTCATGCGGTGGAGCACCTCACCGGTCTGCGGGTCATAGTCAATCACATGATAGCAGCTGCCGTCGGGGCGGAAATGCTCCCTCAGGGTCGTGTTGGCATGACTGACGGCCACGTTATGGAAGGTGGAATCGCCGCTGATCTTGGTGGCTTCAAAGAGAAGCTCAAGATTCATCATATTGTCGATAATCACCGGACAGGTCCAACCCTTTTGCGCCTGCCATGACCCGGGCGTAGTGTTCCAGCTCTGAATAATTCCCGCATCGGGCCTGAAACGGGTGCAGAGACTTCTCGCCGCCGTAACAAGCACCGAATCATATTTCTCACGATTGACATAGCGGCGCCCGTTGCCATAGGAGCAATTGATAATGAAACCAATATCGTGGTGGCTGGTGAGGTGCTGAGCCTTAGAGAGGGCTTCGGTGTATTTCCGGGCAAGGGGTATGAGGGTGGAATCGCCGGTGAGGTCACAGAGATACCACATGGTGCCGGGAAAGAACCCGCTCCTCCAGTCAGAATAGCCGCAATAAGCTGTGCTGAAACGGTTGCGCTTGGTGGTCACCGGGTTAAGCACCTTTGAGGTTGTGTCAGCCTCAATTGCTGCAATCTGCAGGGAGATCTGCTTTTTGGCATTATCCACTGCCCCGGCATAGAAATCATTGCTTTGAGCAGACAAAGAGCCTGCCGCAAGAATCAGCGAGGCAAAAGCTATAGAGAAAACATTTCTTTTCATGCTCTATGATATAGTGATTGGGTTATAGCGCCTTTATTGAAGTTAAAGCGCCTTTATTGAATATGAGTAACTCCCCTTTTCGGCCGGCTTGCGGTCGGTGAGCGAGATGCGGCTCACCTTCGGGCCCCACACATTGCTCAAACGGGTGTCGGTGAGGTTCTTGTCGGTAACCGTTACTTCAAACCGCGATTTATCATATTTGAGAACGGCCTTATGACCCTTGATGTCGATGGTCACTTCGCCGGGAGTTGAAGTGTCGACATCACCCCAGATGAGAAAATTGATCACGTTGGGAGTCTTTACCTCCTTGAGATCGAAGCGGTCGGTGATCTTCACCTCACGCCCCTTCACATTATAGCTGCGCGTCCAGTTATTTATGCCGGCATCGGCGGGATAAGCGTTGGTGAGATTAACCTCAAAACTGTTTTTGCCGGCCTTGACATCGGTGGCCTTATACTTTCGGCCATGCGACTCCTCATAGCCGTTGATAACAGGCAGGTTATGCCACCCGCTCTGCATGGTCCATATCTTGTAGCGCTCGCTGCTGAAAGTCTGCCGGGTGTAGGTGCCCACTCCGGCGTCGATTATGATTGGGAAATTATCGGCCCAGAGAGAAAATGTGCCTGCGTCGTTATGATTGTGGCTCTCATCGTTAAAGCCCCCTTTGGAAGCAAAAAAGAGATTCTGAGGGGTGGAGATGTAGCAGAACTCCGTTTCGGGATACCATGTATAGTCGGGGCGCCTGAACTCTGAGGAATATGCCTCAAGCTCAGGCATGATGTTAAAAGCGGCGAGGGTGCGGTAGATGTCGCGACCGTTTTCAGGAGCCTTTGAGTCGCTCAGCATCAGAGCCGCGAAACTTTTGAGAAGGTCGGAATCAACCGCCTTGCCATAGCGGTAGACGAGGTAGGGATCCCCTCCTCCGCGGGCGCTCGCGTCAGCAAAATTCACCACCCAGCCGTCGCCGATATATGAGCGGGCTATATACTCGCCCATATCCCTGATGAGCTTTTGGTCGGAGATGTCAACCTTACCACCGGTTGCCTTGCCCAGCATATCCACATAATCGAGTGTCTTGCCGGCGGCATGTCCCCAATAAGAAGGACCCTCCTCGCAGGCACCGTCGCCCTTAATGTAGTTGAGAAACTTATCTGTGCCGAGCATTGTGTTATAGACTATTTCGGTGTAGCTCTCCTCATCATCTTCCATGAGCATGGCGGTCATCAGCACATTGCTCAGACACCAGGGTGTCCAGTTGTTTAGCATCCTCCCGTTATATTTACGGCTGCCGTCCCACCACCAGCCGTCATAGTTGAGATATGGGTCGAGTATGCGGGTCTGCAGCTCGTGGCGCAACCGGCGTGAGATTTCGGGATTGACCTTGTCAAACTCGGGCTTCATGAAATAATACACCCATGAGTAGAGGGTGCCCATATCTCCCGACACGAGGTCGAGCACCGGAGTGTCATAAGGCTGAATGGAGCGCCCCGGCTTATAGGCGGGAATGTGGGCGCTGAGAGCCCATGAGGTCATCTCGGCGGCGGCATACACGCCATTGATAAGCTGGTCAACAAAGCGCCCTTTTCCCTCGGCAAGCTCGGCTAACAGCAGATCGGCCACAGCCACATTGTTGGCTTCGAGGGGGTCTTCCATGACCTTACGGTTGCCGCTGCGCTCATATTCGAGGTAATCGGTAGCCTTGACCCGCGGCCATTTGTGGCGGAGGGCACGTTCGCCCCGCCTGATATAGAAATCTTTTTTGTCACCAAGCAGAGAGTCCCAGGCCTGACGGTCGGAATAAGCGGGGAGATCAACCCATTGCCGGTTGGGAAGGAGCATCTCTTTCAAGTCTTCTTTCGACACTCTCCCGGCAAGAAGATTGCGCTCGGTATAGGCAAAAGAGCTCACGGCAATAAAGGCAGCCGCCAGCACTGTCAGCAGTTTTTTCATAAGGCATTAAATTTTTCGGTAAAGTTACATCATTTCTACCGGAATCACCCTTACCACATGGCTCAAAATGCTATTGCGAGGGCGGAACCGCGCTGATTCCGCCCTCGCTATATCAAAATCGGAGTAAAAAATCAGGTCTCACAACATTGCCTTAGAGTCGGGGTATATCCTCAAACCATTATGTTGACTCTCCGGCGAAATCACTTCGACAGCGGCAATGTTGTGAGACCTAAAAACAGTATTCTTAACGTCGGCCGGGACCACCGGGGCCACCGGGTCCGCCGGGACCTCCGAAGCCTCCTCGACCGGGACCGCCGGGACGACCGCCGGGACCCTCAAAGTCACCCTCGCCGGGAACTTTGGGCGCTGATTTGCCAAATGTATTGAAGCGGTAGCTCACTGTGGCCATCACATAGCGGGTGAGAGAGTTAAAGCGGGTATCCTCCTCATAGTTGCCCGAAACGGTGTGGGAGATGTTCGACTGCTGGCCGAGAATGTCATAAGCCTTGACTGAGAAAGTGAGGCTCTTGTCGGCCAGTGTCTGATAGGATATAGAGGCATTCCACATCCATTCGTTGCGGTTATAGCCCTGCGAATAACCAGAGGTGGCGGTATAGTTGATGTCGGAGTTGAGAATCAGGCCAAAAGGCATCGAATAGTAAGCTGAGAACCTGCCGCCATAGGAGTGGATGGTGCTACCCTTGACAGTCTGGATGGAGTTGCGGGTAGACTGGAGTGAGTAACGGGGACGAAGCTCAAACTCAAGATTATCGGGACGATAGGTGAGGCCCAACGACTCGTAGAAACCAAGGCTTCCGCTACGGTTTCTCAGGCCGTTGTTAAAGCCCACGCGGTGGTCAAAGTTGAGGCCGAGGTTGTTTGAAATCGACCAGAGACGGTTGTTGAAAGGCTGCGAGAAGAGGGTACCTAATCTGCCCGACCAAACGCCGTTGACATTTTCATAGGTGGTCACCTGGCCGCCGGTAGAGGGATTGAAAGTTGTGCGGCTCACGATACTGTTCTGATTAACGGTAGCGGATCCCATCACCATGAGCGAACGCTGGGCGTCGAGGTTGAAATCCTGGAATCTCAACATGATATTATGGCTGAACGAGGGGTCGAGGTCAGGATTACCCACAACGATCTTCAGGGGGTCGGACATATCGGCCACAGGCTGCAACTGGGAGAGAGAGGGCTGGGATGAGCGGCCGTTATAGTTGATGTTCAATGATCTCTGTTTGGAGAATTTGTGACGGTAGCGCACAAAGGGAGCGAAGTTCAACACCCAGCGGGTAGGAATGGAGCGGTCGGTGATAACGAGGTCTTCCGAGCGCGACATCTGAGGCACGAGCGACAGACCGGCGTCGAGGGTGAATGCTTTTTTCACCTGCTTGAATCCCAGGCGGATGTTCTGATTGAAATAGTCGTTGCGGAAACGGTTGGAAAGAGTGTCGTCGAGAATCTTTTGGTCATAATCGATGAAAGGCTCATGAGAGAATCCGTCGGGCCATTCCACCGGGTGATAATACACCAGGCGGTCGGCGTTGTTCCAGCGGTAGTTGGCGTTATAGGCAATGGTGAGGAACCGGCCGTTGGCAACATTGCCTAAAGGCTCTGTCCATGACACTCGGGCCTGAACCTGATCGCTCCAGGTGTGATTGTCGAGCAGCTGGTCGTCGATGTCGATAGAATCGTTGAGCAGATATGGCAGTCGGCGCCAGAAAAAGGTGTGTGAATAGGTAGTCTCATCTTCTCTCACATTGGAGTGATTATAGCGGGCCATAATCGAGAAGCTGCGGCCTTTGTGACGCTTAAACGAGTGGTTATAGATAAGCTGGGTGCCAAACTCAAATGAGTGTCCGTCGGATTTGTCGGTCGACAGATAGCGGTTCACATTGGCGAGATGTCCGTCGCGTGTAAGCGAAGAATCCGAGCTTTCGGAATTGTTGTAGTTGAGCGAAATGTTAGGGCGCACCTCGAGGGTATTGAATGAATCAGGCTTCCACTGCATACGGAAACCGGCGCGGAAATTGTGGCCCTTGTCGCGGGTGTCGGTGTGCTGGGAAAGATAAGAGGCTGAGTCGCTGAGGAGATAGGTGCGCTCACGCGACACTATGCTGTGGCGGTCGGAGTGGGTGTAGAGCAGCTCACCTCCCACGCGGAATATCTCCTCGTTACCCACGTTGAAGTTCAGGCCGAGAGCCTGGGTGGTGTTGATGCCGTTGCTGCCGCCAAACCTGCGGAAGCGGCTGCCGTTGCTGTCGGTAAATCCCTCTTCATTGACATTGTTGAAATTGCCGAGAAGGGTAACCTGATTGCCGTTCCAGAATTTGTTGATATTGAAATTGCCTTTATAACGGTCGTCGGTGCCGTAGCCACCCTCAACAGTGCCAAACCATCCGTTCTTGCGGTCTTTCTTCACGGTGAGGTTGATGACGGTTTCATCTTCTCCGTCGTCAACGCCGGTCATGCGGGCAAGGTCGCTCTTGCGGTCAACCACCTGCAGTTTGTCGACCATATCGACAGGCAGGTTCTTTGAGGCTACCTTGGGGTCGTCGGAGAAAAACTCCTTGCCGTCGACGAGAATCTTGGTTACTGATTTACCGTTGGCGGTGATGGAGCCGTCGGTACCTACCTCCACGCCGGGGAGACGCTTCAACAGGTCTTCAACAACGGCATTGGGAGCGGTCTTGAATGCGTCGGGCGAATATTCCACTGTGTCCTCCATAACCTTAATGGGAGTCACTACGCCTCTCACGGTCACTTCCTTAAGGGATATCGACGAGTTTTGCAACCTGAGGGTGTCGCCCGAAATATTTTTAGATTCGACACTCACGTTTTTAAACGCCGGCGAATATCCCACATAACTGCTTTCAAGCAGATATTTGCCGTTTTTCACATTTTTGAGTGAGAATTTACCATCTACATCGGTAGTAGTGCCTTGCAGATAGGTGCTGTCTTTGGCGGAAAGCAATCTCACTGTTGCCATCGGCATGAGTTCACCCTCGGGTGAGACCACCACACCGGTGATGTTGTAGGCTACGGCAGCAAGAGCCGGGAGAATGGCACACAGCATAGATGCCGAGCGTAGCCGTCTGAAAGGGTTGGGGACCATTATTTAAGCTAAGTGTTGAATGATTGTGTTTAGTTCCTTGGTTTCGGATTAACTATTTGTTGAGACTCTCCCGGGCCGGAATGGTTTAATCGCCGTTAAAAAATTTTTCTCTCCCGTGAGGTTTTCAGACATTGCCTCATCTCATCGCGAGGAAGAAAGATGTTTGTGAGGCTGAAGAAAAACCATTAATTTTGCACTGCTTTAACCGATCATCCCAACCCCAACCTAAAAAATGATTAATCGCAAGCAACTCGAACTGATGGCCCCCGTGGGTAGCTATGAATCTCTCCATGCCGCCATTGAGGCCGGTGCCGACGCTGTGTATTTCGGCGTGGAAGGCCTCAACATGCGCGCAGGGTCAGCCGCCAACTTCACTATAGATGACCTACGCAACATTGCCGGCATCTGTAACGAGGCAGGCGTGAAAAGCTATCTCACCGTCAACACCATAATATATAACCCCGAGATGGAGCTGATGCACCGCATTGTTGATGCGGCCCGCGAAGCCGGTATCAGCGCGATAATCGCTTCGGATATGGCGGTGATAGGTTATGCCCGCTCGATAGGGGTGGATGTGCATATTTCCACCCAGCTCAATCTCTCCAACACCGAAGCGGTGAAATTCTATTCAGCCTTTGCCGACGTGGTGGTACTTGCACGTGAGCTCTCGATGGATCAGGTGGGGCAGATTGCCCGCGACATCGACACCCTCAACATCACCGGCCCCAAGGGTGAGAAAGTGAGGATAGAAATGTTCTGTCACGGAGCTCTCTGTATGGCCGTGAGCGGAAAATGCTATCTTTCGCTCCATGAGATGAACCGCTCGGCCAACCGGGGCACCTGCGGTCAGATATGCCGCAGAGGTTATGAGGTGACCGATCTCGAGACCGGCGACAAGCTCGCCATCGAAAACAAATATATCATGTCGCCTAAAGACCTCTGTACGATCGGTTTTATCGACAAAATGATTGAGGCAGGCGTCAGGGTGTTTAAAATCGAAGGGCGCGCCCGCGGCGCCGAATATGTGGCCACAGTGGTCAAGGCTTATAACGAGGCTCTCAACATGGTGTGTGACGGTTCGTTTACCGAGGAGAAGGGAAAACAATTTGAGTCTGAGCTCAAAAAGGTGTTCAACCGCGGCTTCTGGAACGGCTACTATCTCGGTCAGCGACTCGGAGAGTGGTCGGAGAAATACGGCTCGTCGGCCACACGCGTCAAGCGATATGTGGCCAAAGGTGTGAAATATTTTTCACGCCTCGGTGTCGCCGAGTTTAAGATGGAGACAGGCACCCTGCATCAGGGGGACGAAATCATAATTACCGGCCCAACCACCGGAGCAATCATCATGAGGGTGGGCGAGCTGAGAGTGGGTGAACTTCCCGCCGCTATGGCGAGCAAGGGCGACAGCATTTCAATCAAGGTGCCGCGCAAGGTGCGCCCCTCCGACAAGCTGTTTGTATGGGACTCGACAGGGCGCGAATAATTCTCTTATTTACTCCAGGTGTAATTGTCGCGGCGAGCACGGAAACCCTTTAATTTAAGCCGCAGGTTGTAGAACGGATGCCACAGCATCAGCAGGGGTACCGTGACACACGCCGCATGGGGAGCCTTGAGCTCAACACAAGTGCGTCGCCACCCGAGCATGAAGGGAATCCACAATCCACACGCTAACACAACCGCGGCTGCTACCGGCACAAGCGAGGGCCGGCCGAGCCAACACATCGCAGCCACGGCCACAAGCCATATCCACCAGCAGAGGCTCATCATGCCGGCGACCACACGGGGCGTGCGGCTGAGGAATCGTGAGGTGAAATCATGGTGTAATCTGTCAAGCTCATACATCACTCCGGGACGGTCCTCGCGGGCTTCGAGAATGGCGTCAGAAGAGAGTTCTACAGCCGTGTTGTCGGCATTGGCTATTTCGCTTATCATTATGTCGTCATCGCCATAGGTGAGATTGAGCGAGCGGGCGAAACCTTTGTTTTCAAAAAACATCCTCCGGCGATAGATCAGGTTATTACCGTTAGCGCGATAGGGGTGGCCGGATAAAGCTGCCGAGAGATACTTCACCGAATCGCCTATAAGATCGAAGCTCAACAACCGTGAGGAAAGACCTTTGCCCGGCTCGCCATCATGGTCGCGCAGGGTGGCATAGCCTATCACCACATCCTTGCCCGAGGCAACATGTCTCATCATGCGCGACAGCCAAGTGTCGGAGGACACGCGGCAATTTCCGCCGGTGAATAGCAACACGTCGTGTGAGGCGGCTTTGATTCCGAGAGTAATGGCGAGTTTCTTGCGCGAAAGGTTGCGCGAGGCTGCCGGGGCGAAAGTATATTTCAAACCGGGATAGGTCAGCATCATCTCCCTCACCACATCCTCTGTGTTGTCATAGGCCACATCGTTGACCACCACAACCTCTATCTCACCCTGATAGTCCTGAGAAAAAATCGAGGGGATAAGCTCGGGAAGATTCCACGCGTCGCTGTGGGCATAGACAATCACGCTCACCGGCTCGCAATCACCGGCGTTCTGCTCTATGAGCCAGTTCTGACCGCGGGCCACTGAGGCTACCTTGCGCAGCTGTCTGAGCTCGACTGCGAGCAGAATGATCATGGCCAACAGAGCCACTCCGCCCGCCAAATATGTATAAGGAGTGAAGTCGAGACTCCACATCTCAAAAAATTTTTCCATATCCTTAACAATACAATCAGAGAGAAACTCTCTGAAAAAAATTCGTGCAAAGGTAACAACTCTCTCTCTACATTCCAAAAAAGTGGTTAACTTTGCACTCAAACAAATCTCCTGTCACAAATTTCTTAATTGGCCAACCGATTATTATGATTCACAGATTTAATATTTTAAAAATCTTTCTCACAATCGCCCTGTCATTGTGTGGGGTGGCTTGTGATGATGAAGTCAAGACCGTGGATCTCGATTTTGTCGGCGATTCTATCATTCGCGGGTGGAAGGTGGTAAATTATTTTCCTGAATATAACCCTACAAACCACGGGGTTAACGGCGCCCGTATCGATTATCTCGAGGAGTTGGCAGGACAGTTCACCGACCGCACTGTAGTTTTAATCTTAGGCACCAACAACAGGGACGAGATGGTTGAAACCAAGCGTGCGGATTATGTGAAGCGCTATATTGACGCAATAGTCAATCTCAATGCCGGGAAGCTCTATCTGTTTTCTGTTTTTCCCCGCGACAGGGAAAACGACGCCCCGACTGTCAACGAAGATATCAGGCAGTTTAATCTCATGGTGCAGAACGAAATCAAATCAATTCCATCAATCGAATATATCGACATTTATAATGACTTTCTTGACAACGGAAAAGTTATCACCCGATATTTCTACGACGGACTACATCCAAGTCCCGACGGCTATGACATGATTTCGGCTCATCTCGCCGCCCGGCTCCCCTCCCCCAAACACTGACCATTCCAACAGAAAATATGCTTTTTAATTCCCTTCCATTTCTGCTGTTTTTCCCCATTGTGGTAATACTCTACTGGGTGTTGCCCCATAAGTGGCGCAACCCGATGCTTCTGGTTGCCAGCTACTATTTCTACATGAACTGGAAGCCGATCTATGCGTTGCTGATTCTATTGTCGTCGCTTACTACATGGGGATGTGCATTGATGATGGAGAAACATGTCGACCGCAAAAAGATGTGGCTCACGGCATGTCTGATTCTCAACTTAGGTATTCTGTTTGTATATAAATATTTAGGGTTTGCCGCCGATTCGCTCCGCGATGCCATGGATGCAATCGGAATCGGGATATATGTGCCCGACTTCACGCTCCTGCTGCCGGTGGGCATATCATTCTACACCTTCCAGGCGGTCGGCTACACAATTGATGTCTACCGCGGCGACCTGAAGGCCGAAAGCAATGTCCTGACCTACCTGCTCTTTGTGTCATTTTTCCCTCAGCTGGTAGCGGGCCCTATCGAAAGAGCCAAGAATCTGTTGCCCCAGTTCCATACCGTTCACCGGTTTAACGGCTACAATCTGCTCGACGGTCTGAGGCTCATGACATGGGGATTTTTCATGAAACTGTGTATCGCCGAGAGCGTGGCGCCCTATGTCAATGCGGTCTACAACAACATCGACATGCACACCGGCAAATCTATCTGGCTGGCGACATTCTTCTTCACTTTCCAGATTTTCTGCGACTTCGGCGGATATTCGCTCATAGCCATCGGCACGGCGAGGTGTGTGGGATTTCACCTGATGCAAAACTTCCGCCAACCCTATCTGGCCCATGATGTCAAGGACTTCTGGCGCCGCTGGCACATCAGCCTTTCATCGTGGTTTACCGACTATGTGTATATTCCTCTCGGAGGCAACCGTTGCTCAACTACCCGTCACCACCGAAACCTCTTTCTCACCTTTCTTGTCAGCGGCTTGTGGCATGGAGCCAACTGGACATTCATATGGTGGGGCATCTATCACGGCTTCCTGCAGGTGTGCCTCTCAATCAAGCGCAAGTTCATCCCCTTCAAGCTTAATCTCGGCAAAATCGGCGCAGTTATTTCGATGATAGTCACCTTTATTGCCGTAATGATAGGATGGGTATTGTTCAGGGCCAACTCGATAGCCGACGCCAAAACCGCTCTCACCAAAATGGCCCATCCGGGCGGAATGTTGTTTAACGGAGAGGGTAAGCCTGCGATTCTCCTCCCTGTGTTGCTGATAGTGTTGCTCGTAATCAGAGAGATAAGAAACGAGCGTGACTCAAAGTTTCGCCTCACGAGCAGCAACAACATCTATGTCAGCGCTATTTCAACAGCTCTCCTGGTGATAGTGATTCTAATGTGCGCCCACTTTGAAAGTGGTCAGTTTATTTATTTCCAGTTCTGATTATGAAGCGAGTAATAATTTGGGCCATAATCATAATAGCCGTTGTGGCGGTGCTTGATCTGGGGTTCGGAGCGTTGTTCAACTCCTACATGAAGCGTCACACATTGCCCGGTGACTATGAAATGACCGATCATATATTGCGCAATTTCGGCGACGAGGAGCTGGTGGTGCTCGGCAGCAGCGTGGCCCTCAACAGCATCAACACCAAGACCCTTGAGGACAGTCTGAATGTCAGGACATTTAACGGAGCGGCCAACGGGCAGTCATTTCCTTTCCACCTCACCCTTCTGAAAGCCATCTTAGACCAGCAGACACCCCGACAGGTCATTTTGGGCATCATTCCCGACAACCTCGCCACAACCGGCAAAGGGGGTCGCTATAATTTCCTCGCGCCCTACTACGGGCTGGGGATAGCCGACATCGACATCATGATGGAAAACGGTGACGCTGCCGAGCGGATGTTTCTTAAATCAAATTTTTACCGTCTCAACCGCATTTGGTTCAGAATATTTCTCTACAACTTCGTTCAGGCAGGCATTAAAGGTGAAAACGGCTTTATCGCCAAACCGATTCCGCCCCAGTTTCCCGAGAGGATAGAGGCGGGTGAAAATAAGGCTATGTCGGCCGAGCGGCGCAGCGAGTTTATGGAATTTGTGGAACTTTGCCGCAAAAACGACATCGACCTCATGGTAGTCTTTACGCCCATGTGTCTCACCCCGACCGATCTCAGCGCTGACTCAATTGTCAGCGAAGTGAGGAAGATATGCGAGGCAAATGGCGTGAGACTGTATGACGACCGGCTGCTTAAGCCTTTCGATGCCGACAACACTCTGTTTTATGACGATGCGCATATCAACATCGACGGCTCAAAAATTTATACCGACACTATTTTAAACCGACTCAAGTGAAAACGCTTAAACTGCTCTCATTATTCCTCCTGTCGATCTTTATGCTGTCGTGTACCGACGAAGTGAACGACAGGCAGCTTGACTTTATCGGCGACTCGATAGTGGCGAGATGGGACCTTCAGGAATATTTCCCGTCGTTCCGAACAAGGAACTACGGTTTCTCCGGCTCGAAAATCGACTATATCGAATCAATGAAAGGTCAGTTTGCCAATCACACCGTTGTAATCCTCACGGGCACCAACGACAGCAATCTCATGACCGAAAAAACCAGAGAGGAGTATGCCCGGAGATATGTCTCGGCCATTGTCAACCTCAATGCCGAAAAAATATATCTGTATTCCGTGCTTCCCCGAGCCCACAAATCCTATCAGCCTTTGATCAACGAGGATATTAAGCTTTTTGACGCCTTGGTTAAAGAGCTGGTCAGCGATATTGACAATATTGTCTATATCGACGTCTACAATGATTTCCTCGACGGCGACAAGATCAATCCGCAATACTATAACGACGGGTTGCATCTGAGCCCCTTCGGCTATGAAATATTAACCAAATCGTTACTGAATCTATTATGAAACAACTCCTTAGAATAATAACCCTTTCACTGTTTGCATTAATCTCGCTTCACGCCTCCGCACAATTCGGAGCGGGTATGAGGGATAACCGCTACGTCTACGGTGATTACTGTTTCCTCAATCACTGGGTGATAAAATTGGAGCAAAGCATTTATTCTGAAAAAATCGGCTATCAATATCTCCGGGGATATTTCGGTTATCAGAATCATGTAAAGGAATTTTCATATAAAGCTGAGGCATATTTCGGTTCGCCCTACAACGGAGATTACTACAGCACCGGAGCACTGGCAGAGGGCAGTTACTCATTTTTCAACCGCTTCATGATCAATGCCAAATTAAATCCTCACTATGACTCTTCGATCGGCTATAAGACATGTTTTTATGCGGGAGCCGGCATGAAGCTTACCAAAAGCATTGATATTCTGGCAGGTTATTCCACCATTCCTGTCTACCGCGAATCGGAGAAAAGGGTTCTTGCAGGCTTTGATTTCCATGTAGCCAACCTGTCGGTCAACCCTCAGATCTCAATCTCAGCCGGGGGCAACTCAAAGACCAAGACACTCCGCCCGGCCTTAGGCTTCCGTTATCAATTCTGACAATCATTGTGGCAAATAGCCGCATTTTCCAACTGATTGGGAAAATTTTGAAGCTACGCTCAACTGATTCAGAAATAATTTCGTAACTTTGCGAGTGAATATGTCTGCACCCGGCCGACTTAATATTCAATCACATCATTATCACGATATTAAAATGCAAAAAATAAAGTTTGCGCTTCTCGGCGTCATACTGCTTCTCATATCATCCTGCAAAACTACCAAGGATCTCCAATATTTCGACACCATCAGCGCTTTGGAAACCGGAGTTATCGGCAATGTGACTGATTATGAGCTTAAAATTCGTCCCGACGACGAGCTGCTCATAACTGTCAACTCCATCGACCCCAAGGCCTCGATGATGTATAATCTCCCTTTGGCCAACCCTGCGGTTGAGTCTGACATCACCTCATCAGGCTCTCCCACCCAGCAGACCTATCTCGTCAACGCTGCCGGCGACATCACAATGCCCGTAATCGGAAAAATACATGTCGGCGGCATGACTACCACCCAGCTCACCGACTATCTCACCCAACGAATCTCTGAAAATGTCAAGGACCCTCTCGTCAAGGTATCGATGGTTAACTTCGGAGTGAGTGTAATGGGTGAAGTAAAAGCGCCTAAGATTCTGTCGGCCAACACCGAGCGCCTCTCGGTGCTTGATGCTATAGCAGCGTGTGGCGACCTCACCGAATATGGCCGTCGTGACAATGTGCTGATTATCCGCGAGGAAAACGGCAAAAAGACTTTTCAGCGCCTCAACCTCCACGACGCTTCGATCGTGACCTCTCCCTACTTCTATCTCCAGCAGAACGACGTGGTGTATGTAGAGCCTAACCCCATAAAGCAAACCAACTCGAAATATTCGATCAACAACGGTTATAAGCTCTCGGTCATTTCTACAATCGTAAGCTCAGTATCGGTGATCGCCTCACTGATTATCGCCTTAACACGTTAAGCCTAACCTTAATAACCTGCCTGCCGTGATTAACATCGAGCGACTCTGTGTGTGGGGACTGATAGGTTGCCTCGCATTGATAGGTCCCGGCGTTGTCGTTTTGAGGTGGGGTGATGAAATAGCTCAGGCCTATTTCATGGCAATAGCGTTTGCCGATTGCATCTTCAACAACAAGTGGAAAAAATACAGCCTCATGTGGCTGATAATCGGCATCATTGTCTTCTATGTTATCTACTCCCTGAAGTTTGTTCACTATAACACAACTTCGGCTATTCTCAATGACGCTATAGTGCAGATCAAGCCGTTTATTGCATTTGCCGTGTTATATGCCGTCGGCCCGGTGATAACTCCTACCGAAAAGAAAGTAATCAGGATAGTTACCATAGTTAACTGTATTCTCTTATCTCTGATATTGTTTGGCGGCAACCCTGTCATCAAGGCGATTCTAACCCACCCTGCCTATGCCGGAACCGGCATCCTGATAAGTTGCATGGCGCTCCTTATGGTGTCGGTCAACGCTCCCGCCTATAAGCCGTCACCCGCCATACTCGGCACCATAATCCTCTTTCTCACAATAGGATTGCTGTGTGGCCGAAGCAAATATTACGGCATTTACCTGCTTACACTCTTCTTTTTCTTCATTTACAAGCCGGGCATGCTCCATCATTTCAAAATGAAGCATTTTATGGCTGTTATCGGCATCATTGCCGCCGTAATTATAGCGGGCTGGAGCAAGTTTGAATACTATTTTCTCGGCTCCACCACCGGCATATTCTCGGCTGATGCCACAGAAGCGGCCGCCCGACCGGCCTTATATCTGGTAGGACTCCTCATTCTGCTCAACAGCTTTCCGTTTGGCTCGGGACTGGCTTCATTTGCCAGCTATCAGTCGGGCGCAAGCTATTCTTCCCTCTATTATGAATATGGGCTGAATTATGTGTGGGGACTCTCACCCTCCTATAACAATTTCATCTGCGATGCCTACTATCCGTCGCTGGCACAATTCGGCATAGCGGGAGTGATTCTTTTCATACTCTTCTTCGCTTATATCATAAAGCGCCTCGCTATACTCCAAAGATTTAATGCTCACGAATTTAGATATGATTATATAATCGGAGTCATTCTAATACTGTTCCTGCTCATCGAATGTATCGCCGGCACGGTAATGGTAATGTTGCCCGGTTTCACACCCATGTTGATGCTCGGCATCATAGCCGCCAAGGCGAAACCATATCTCGAGCTCCGCAAACAACAGAAAGCCCACAGTCACAAATCGAAATTCCCCTCCATAAAATTCTGAATAAATATGTCACAGCAAGATTCCAACCAACTTGATCTTCGTAGATTCACGCGCTCGGTTAAACGGCTCAAGTGGATATATCTGGCCTCATTTATCTTTTTCATGGGGTTAGCCATAACCTATTGCTGCATCAAGCAACCGCAATATGTTGTCAAGGCAACCATGCTTATCGAAGATAGTTCGGATGACGGCTCAGGTATTCTCGGAGCAGCCGGCGGCATGGCTACGATGATGAAAACCTTTAACATAGGTGGTTTCGGCTCATCGAATGTCGACAACGAAATCTTGCTCGTCAACGCCCACGACGTTCTGCTCAATGCCGCCAAGGAGATCAAGCTCAACCGCACATATTACCTGCGCGACGGCCTCGGCAAGGTTTATCTCACTCCCGAGACAACTCCCATACTTGTTGAAGGCAACGAGGAGATGTTTGACTCGCTCACCAAGGCTCTCAAAATGAGAGTGAAGCTCAACAATGGCAAAGCGGACATAACGGTAAAGAGAGGCTTGTTCGGAACTGTTGTGGGTAAAGCCGACAACGTAACCCTCCCCGCTACCGTCAAGACTGAATACGGCGATCTGACCGTTCTGCCCACCAAAGTGCGCCCCGACGGGCCTCAGACTATCGACGTGACTGTCACCGGCTATGAGCATCAGGCCGATTTTCTTGAAACTGAAGTTATGGTCGACATTGCCGGCACTCTCACCGACGGCATCTCTTTCGAGCTTCTCTATCCCAACCGTGAGAGGGGCAAAGCAATTCTCAACGCCCTGATGAGAAACTACAACCTCAAGCGCCTTAACCGCAAGCATGAGAATGCCGGAATGGAACTTTCCTTCATCGACGACCGAATCGGCAGTGTGCTCGATTCGCTCCGCGCAACCGAGAATCAGATCGAGAAGTTTAAACTTGAAAACAACTTCATCAACTATGCCGGAGAAGCTGACATTCTTGCCCAGACCACTATCCTCACCGAAACCGAGCTCGCCAAAGCCCGCGCCGAGGCCGACTATTATAAAGCCGTGCTCAAGACCCTCAACAATGACCCCGAGACCAAGGAGGTGCTCCCGGTGTTTAACGTCGACGGCTACCCGATGATCAAGGATTATAACGACCTCGTAATCGCTACCCGCGAACTCGAGCGCTCGGCCACCAACGACAACCCCCTGCTCATCTCCTCGCGCCAGAATCTCTCCTCGCTGAGAGAGTCGGTGATTCAGAACGTTCAGAACCTCCTGAGCGCAGCCAACTCGATCATTGCCACCCAGACCTCGCTCGCCAACCAGGTCAGCTCACGCCGCAGCTCATATCCGATGATCGAAAACCAGCTCATCAACCTTGAGCGCAACCGCAACATGATCAGCTCGCTCTATATGTTCCTGCTCGACAAGCGCGAGAGCGCCATGCTTCAGCTTTCGAGCACCAACGACCTCGGCTTTGTTGTCGACTCCGCCTACACCGCCCTCAAGCCCTCCAAGTCTAAGGCAATCATGGTGCTCTGCGCCGGTTTCCTCCTCGCCCTGCTCTGCCCCACCTTCCTCGCGTTTATCCTCACGGTGAGAAACAAAAAAATCTATTCGCCCATCGACCTCGCGCCTCTCGGTCTGGAGAATGACACCGTCAGCGATGCCTCTACCCCCGACGGCCTGTCGCGTCTGCGCTCGCTCATTCAGCAACATCAGGCCACCCGCCATATCTATGTTGCCGATCTTGCCGGCACGTCGGCCAATATCGCCGCCGGTCTGGCCGACAAACTCAGCTTCATAGGCGAAAAGGTGGAACTCATCTCCGGACTCAGAACCAACGACGAGGTGGCATCGGTTGAGCTTGCCAACAAAATGGCCGCATCGCCCGAAACCTACTTCATCGTCGAGGTGCCCGATGCCGACAAGCTCCCGCTCATTTCAGCTCAGCTTCAGATGCCTGAGGCTATGCTCATCGACGTTGTGAAATCAGGCGAAACCAAAACCCCCGCTCTCGCCGAGGGCATGTCCTGTCAACCCGCCGCTCTACTGATAGCAATTGTGTGAGCCGCCGGGGAAGGTTGTTAAGTTTTTTAAACATTCCCCTCAGGTGACACACTAAAACGGAGTGCAACAACGTTTGATTTTTAACAGCTCTCCGAACTGTCCGTTCGGATAACTGCGCACCAATCTATCTCAGTATGGCTATTGCTCTTCCAACCGACGCATCCATTATATTAACCTACCGCTGCCCGATGAAATGCCAAATGTGCAACATCTGGCAGAATCCCACCGATAAGGCCAAGGAAATCACTGCCGCCGATCTCAAATCGTTGCCTCAGCTGAAATTCATCAACCTTACCGGAGGCGAGCCTTTTATCCGCGAGGACCTCGAGGAAATCGTGGAAGAATGTTACCGCCACACCAAACGCATTGTCATCTCCACCTCCGGATGGTTTGAGGACCGCGTCATCGCCCTCGCCAAACGGTTTCCACAGATAGGCATACGCATCTCGATCGAGGGTCTCAGCAATAAGAATGATGAGCTGAGAGGCCGCGATGGCGGATTTGACCGCGGACTGCGCACACTGCTCACCCTCAAGGATATGGGGCTGAAAGACATAGGTTTCGGCTGCACTGTGTCTAACCACAACTCAGCCGACATGCTTGCCCTCTACCGCCTGAGCCGCTCGCTCGGAATGGAATTTGCAACCGCCGCCTTCCACAACTCCTACTACTTCCACAAAAACGACAACGTTATCACCGAGCGTCAGAAAGTGACCTCTGATTTTGAGCAGCTCATTGAATGGCAGCTTAAGGAAAACCATCCCAAGTCATGGTTCAGGGCGTTTTTCAACATGGGGCTCATCAACTATATCGAGGGCAACCGCCGTATGCTCCCCTGCGAGGCCGGCACCACCAACTTCTTTATCGACCCCTATGGCGAAGTATATCCCTGCAACGGCCTCGAAGAAAAATTCTGGAAAGACTCGATGGGCAACATCCGCAAGGATGACTTCATGACTATCTGGCAGTCGAAAAAAGCTGAGGAAGTAAGAGCCAAAGTGAGAAACTGCCCCAAAAACTGCTGGATGGTCGGAACCGCCTCTCCTGTGATGAAGAAATATATCACCCATCCCGCTAAATGGGCACTCAAAAACAAGCTCCGTTCGCTCAGAGGGCTCAAACCTTGTCTCGACAAGACTTGGTATAATGTAGGACAGGACCCCACTCAGGGTGACCTCAAGCCCCGCAATTAAGGCTCGGCGCTCCCCCAAACCCACCGATTTTCTAACTCATTGCTTAAGATGAAGATAGTAGTTATAGGCACACGAGGCATCCCTGCCATTCAGGGCGGGGTGGAAACTCATTGCCTTAACCTCTATCCCCGCATCGCCTCAATGGGTCACGACGTCACCGTTATCAGGCGCTCTTCCTACATAGCTCCCGACAACAGGCGTTCCTCCTATAAGGGTGTGAAGCTTGTCGACATCTTTGCGCCGCGAAAGAAGAGCCTCGAAGCCATAACCCACACCTTTCTCGCCATTCTTAAGGCGAGGAGCATGAAGCCCGACGTGGTTCATATCCATGCCATCGGCCCGGCGCTGCTGGTGCCCTTTGCCCGCATGTTGGGTCTCAAAGTCGTCATGACCAACCACGGCCCTGACTACGACCGTCAGAAATGGGGCAAAGCCGCCCGCATGATGCTTCGCAGCGGCGAACGGCTCGGCTCAAAATTCTCCAACAAAATAATCGTCATCTCAAAGGTAATCGCCGGAATCGTGGCCGACAACTATGGCCGCAACGACACCGCCCTTATCTTTAACGGTGTCGAAGCCCCTGCCGCCAATCCGGCCACCGACTATATAAAGTCGCTCGGCCTGCAGCCCCGGAAATATATTGTGGCGTTAGGCCGCTTTGTTGAAGAAAAAGGTTTCCACGATCTCATCGCGGCCTACAGCCGGCTCGATAAAGAGTTCCCCTATAAGCTTGTGATTGCCGGAGATGCCGACCATACCTCGCGCTACTCCGAAAATCTCAAGGCTCAGGCCAAAGAGGCCGGGGTGGTTCTCACCGGATTTATCACCGGTGAAAAAATGCGCCAGACAATGGCCAACGCCGCCCTGATGGTCATGCCCTCCTATCACGAAGGCCTCCCCATCGCCCTGCTCGAAGCCATGAGCCACAAGCTTGATGTGCTCACCTCCGACATTCCCGCCTGTATGCTCCCCGAGCTTACCGACGACGACCATTTTCCCGTGGGCAACGTCCCCGCCCTTGCCGAAGCCATAAAGCGCAAGACCGCCGCCCTCGCCACCCCGCGCGAATATAATCTCGACGCCTATAATTGGGATAATATCGCGCGACAGACTGTCGAGGTCTATGAGTCTGTGATAAAGAAGCGCGACCCGTAACCTTCCTATCCCTCTCCTCCTCTCATCCTCCCCTCCTCACAAAAATCTCCCGAGTGCTTGCACCCTCGTTAAAAACAAGACCCATGTTAAGATTAAATTCCACCGCCGAATCAATCCGCAAAAACACTCTCTCCCTCTCCCCGCTTTTTCTGCTGCTCACCGTCATTTTCTGCGTGTGCCTGATAGTGAGCAACATCATGGAGATTAAAACAGTAGCTTTAGGTCCGCTGACCATCACCGCCGGAATGATAGTCTTTCCGGTGAGCTATATAATCAACGACTGCCTTGTGGAAGTCTATGGTTTCGGCAAAGCCCGGCTCGTGATATGGCTCGGCTTTATGTCAAACCTCCTCGTCTCCCTTCTCCTACAGATCGGCCTATGGCTTCCCGGCGCCGAGACATGGACCGGTCAGGACGCCATGGTCACAATCTTCTCACCTGTGCCGAGAATATTGGCCGCAAGTTTCGCCGCCTTTCTGTGCGGCTCGTTGGCCAACGCCTATGTGATGCACCGCATGAGGCTCACCGCCGACACCGGGGGAAACTCCGGTTTCCGCCACAGCTTCTCGGCCCGCGCCATCATCTCCACCCTCTGGGGCGAGAGCATCGATTCGGCCATCTTCTTTCCCCTCGCTTTTGCCGGCAACCTCCCCTGGTCGGTTATCCTCACCCTCATGGTTACCCAGGCTCTTCTCAAAACTATTTATGAACTGCTGGTTCTGCCCGTCACGGTCAAAATTGTGAAACTTATACGCCGTGCCGAAACCCTTACACCTTCAATCTGATTCTTCTTTACGAATTATGCTTATTTACCGCAACAAACCCCTCATATGGGTTTGGATTGACCTCGATGACACCCTCATTGATTTCCGCGCCAACTCGCGCATGGCTCTTGCCTCTGTGTATCACGAGCTCGGTTTCTCAACCCTGTGGCCCGAGCCTGAGGCATGGATCGAAAACTACGAGACCCACAACACCGCCCTATGGAGCCTCTACAGCGCCGGCGCGGTGACGCGCGAAGTGCTCAGAATGGAACGCTTCCGCCGCCCCCTGCGCGACGCCGGCATGGAGGATGATCAGGCGCGCGAACTCTCTTTGCGCCTCGATCCGATCTATCTTGACAAACTCGCCCAAGGGCGCATCCTCGTGCCGGGCGCAATCCCCCTGCTCGAAACCGTGCGCGAGGCCGGAGCCAAGATAGGCATTCTCTCCAACGGGTTTGAAGATGTGCAATACCGCAAGATCACCAACAGCGGCCTCGACCGCTATATCGACCTCACCGTGCTGAGCGATGAGATAGGGGTCAACAAACCCCACCCCGACATCTTCCGCCACGCCATGCAGCGCTCGGGCGAATCCGACCCCGAAAGGCATATCATGATAGGCGACAATCCCGGCACCGATATCGCCGGCGCCATCGCCGCGGGCTGGCAGGCTATATGGTTTTCGCGCGACGAAGCCGCCCGGTTGGTCTATCCCAACGACGACGTTGCCGTATGCACCACCCTCGACCAAGTCACCGGGTTGCTGACAGGCAAATAGCCCCGCGCCACCCCTGAGTTGAGGCATATTTGGTGAGTCTCAGCGCCGAAACATGAGAAAATATGCCTATAACACAACTTTTTTACTCTCCCTTATAGAGTAATTCAAAAAAAGTTACGATATTTGCACTACCAAAACTCAGGCCGGTCTTTTTCACACCCTCAGGAGCGGAATAATCTGCCTGAAAGCGATTGGAAAAATAATCTAATATAACAATAATAATAATCCCAACCATGACTAAAGCTGATATCGTAAACGAAATCTACAAGTCAACCGGCCTCGACAAAGCAAGCGTGCTTGAAACCGTTGAAAAGTTTATGGAAGTTGTCAAAGATTCATTGGCTCACGGTGAGAACGTTTATCTCCGTGGCTTCGGCTCTTTCATCATCAAAGTACGCTCTGAAAAAACAGCTCGCAACATCTCTAAAAACACTTCCATCACCATCCCCGAACACAAAATCCCCGCTTTCAAGCCCGCCAAAGTGTTCATGCAGGAAGTTAAGGATTCAGACGCTGAATAATTTTCTCCCCCTCCGAAATAAAATTAATTTTTTAACCCTATAAATCTGCAAGCATGCCCAGCGGAAAGAAAAGAAAAGGCCACAAGATGGCTACACACAAGCGTAAAAAACGCCTTAGAAAGAATCGTCATAAGAAGAAATAATCCTCCCGGTTTTTAATCGGTAGGAGGATTAAAGGAGACCCTTTTTCAGCATCTCCGCTTCCCAAGACATTCCGACTAAAGGTGCGGCTTTATGTATCCTGTTTTTCCAACCCGGGAAACAATGCCGCTATCACAGACACACATTGAGCAAACTCCGGGTATGAGGCATCACCTCTCCCTTGTTTGCTCAATTGTATTTTTTAGCTCTCTCCCGTTATCCTAAATTATTTAACCCATGCAAAGCGAACTTATCGTAGATGTTCAGGCCAAAGAGGTGTCGATAGCCCTTCTGGAGGATGGACGGCTTGTCTCCCTTCAGAAAGAGTCACGCAACATCTCTTATGCTGTCGGCGACATTTATCTGGCTAAGGTCAAGAAACTTATGCCGGGCCTCAATGCCGCCTTTGTAAACGTGGGCTACGAAAAAGACGCTTTCCTCCATTATCTCGACCTCGGTTCTCAGTTCACTACCTACAACAACTTTCTCACCACGGTGCTCGACGAAAAGAAGCACCTCCCCTCGCTTCCCAAAATAAAACCGGAGCCCGACATCGACAAGCACGGCGCCATCACCTCGGTTTTATCTCCGGGCCAGGAGCTTATGGTGCAGATCGTTAAAGAACCGATTTCATCAAAAGGGCCGCGACTCACAACCGAAATCACCCTCACCGGCCGATATATGGTGCTGATTCCTTTCAGCGACAAAATATCAATCTCACAAAAAATCAAATCAACCGAAGAAAAGGTGCGCCTGCGCCAGCTGCTCGACTCCATCAAGCCCAAAAACTTCGGTGTGATTATCCGCACTTCGGCCGAAGGCAAACGTGTTGCCGAGCTTAACCACGAGCTTAAAACATTGGTGCAGTGCTGGGAGGATACCCTCGCCAAAGCACGCAAAAACAAAGACAATGTTCCCGCTTTGATCTTTGAAGAAGAAAGCCGCATCGTGAGTGTGCTCCGCGACATCTTTACCCCCGATTTTGAGAACATCTATGTCAACGACCCCGAAATCTACGACCAGATCAGAAAATATGTGGCTCTGATAGCCCCCGGGCGTCAGGAGATTGTGAAACTCTACGACAAGCCCGAGCCTATTTTCGATCACTTCTCAATCACCAAACAGATCAAGTCGTCGTTTGGCAAAACGGTCTCTTTCCGTTCGGGTGCATATATCATCATCGAACACACCGAGGCCCTACATGTCATCGACGTCAACTCGGGCAACCGCTCGAAAGGAGCCACCGACCAGGAGTCAAATGCCCTCGACGTCAACATGCGCGCCGCCGACGAGATAGCCCGACAGCTCCGTCTGCGCGATATGGGCGGTATCATCGTCATCGACTTTATCGACATGAACAAGCCCGAACATCGTCAGAAGCTCTACGAACACATGAAAGAGCTGATGCAAAACGACCGCGCGCGTCACAACATTCTCCCCCTGTCGAAGTTCGGACTCATGCAGATCACCCGCCAGCGTGTGCGCCCCGCCCTCGACATCGTCACCACCGAGGAGTGTCCCTCATGCTTCGGCAAAGGCACCATCCAGCCCTCGCTGCTCTTCACCGACACGCTCCATCAGAAACTTGTCTACCTCACCGACGAGCTCAACCAGGAGGGCTTTATAATGTATGTTCACCCGTTTGTTGACGCCTACATCAAGAAAGGGCTCATCTCGGTCTATCGCAAATGGAGAATGGAACTTGGTCGTAAATTCCGTATTCTCCCCGATCAATCCCTCGCCTACCTGCAATATAAGGTAATCGACAAAGACGGCAACGAAATCGACATCAAGGAAGAAAAAGATATCGAATCGTCAGCCACCAAAACCAAACAAAAAGCCAAAAACCGCAACAAGGAGGAATAGCGGCTAAGTCTCCCCGAAAGAGACTTTTTCATCCCACACAGAAATTTTCAACCCCGTCAGGTGTGACTCCCCGAGCCACACCTGATTTTTTCTC
>CAYLMR010000035.1:0-24222 GCA_964384885.1 uncultured Bacteroides sp. | reverse complement strand
AAGGCTCAGGTGGAACAGAGCGCCATTCTCGGCCAAAGCCGCAAGGAGATAGACTGGAGCTTCACCGACCAGGAGGAGGCCGCCGTGATGGATATGCGCCTCGGCATGGAGAAGAGTTTTCTTTTCGGCGCCAAAGGTCGAATCACCAACCCCCGCAAGGGTGACGAGACCCTGCTTACCGGAGGCATCTGGAATCAGGCGGGCAACGACTACACCATCGAGGGGGGCGAGCTGACCCATGCACGCCTTGTGAAACTCATGCGCGCAGCCTTTACCGGCGGAGCCGCCGGCTCAAACCGCAAGGTGCTGATAGGTGGCAGCGGCCTGATAGAGCGACTCAACGCCATGGAGCCCCTGCGCACCGTGGGAGGCGGCGAGAAGGTGACCCGCTGGGGCATTGACTTCAACGAAATCAACTCGAAATTCGGCACCCTCTATGTGGTTCACTCCGAGGTGTTCGACAACTGCGGCCATGAGAACGACGGCCTTATAATCGACCCCGAATATATGACCAAATATGTGCATGTGCCCTTTAATGTGGAGCATCTCGACCTCAAGAAATCGGGCGTGAGAAATGTCGACGCCCTCGTGATCACCGAAGCGAGCTGCGTGGTGCTACGCCACCCCAACGCCCACATGCGCGTCACCGGCACCCTCTGACATCATGCTCAATACCTACACACTTAGCGAGATGATCGGGGAATGGCGCACCCGCTGCGGATTCCAGCCTCTGAGAGCCGACTGCATAGCCCAATGCTCGGGCTCCGACACCGACGCCCACTTCACCCGGCTGATAAGGGACTGGTATCTCGGGCTGCTGCTCACGGCGCCTCCCGCGCTGCTGAATGTCGAGGAAACAGCCCCCCTCTGCACCCTCGCGGAGGGGCGGCTGACCCCGGGGGCGGGAGTGGTGAGAATCACCTCGGTGAGACTCTCGGGATGGGTCAACGAGGCGGAGCCGTTAGAACGCGACACCCCCGCCGCCCGAAAAGCCCTCCATCTGCGCGCCAACCCCTATTCAGCCGCCGGAGTCAACGCCCCCGCCGCGGTCATAGCCCCCTCGGGCAATGCGATAGAGCTGTGGCCCTGTGAAGAAACCGCCACCCTGCTCTCGGCCAAAGGGGTGAAATATGACCCCGAGAGCGACCTTTTCACCCTCTCCCCCTCGCTCTTGGCCGACATACCCCGATATTTCAAAACCTTAGCCGAACTATGAACAGTTTTAACCAAGCCTACAAAGCATGGGCGGCGCTCGCCACCTTCCGCTCCAACCGCCTGAGATATAAAAACTACACCTACGGGCGGCAATGGGATGACCCCGCCGAATATCAGGGGCGCATCATCACCGAGGGGGAAAGGTCGCTCCGCATGGGTCGCCGCCCGATGACCAACAACCTGATACGCAAGATGGTGAAAAGCATCGTGGGCAGATTCCGCCACCGCCTCATCACCGAGGCCGACGGTACCCGGAAGGAGAAAGCCGACCCCTCACCCATGATGACCGAGACAGCGCGGCGCAACATGCTCGACGAGCTCGACTGCCGGCTGCTTGAGGAATTTCTCATCTCGGGCTGCGCTATCCAGCGGGTGGTGTGCGAGCGGCGCCACGGCGGCACGGGAGTGTGGGTCGACAATGTAGACCCCGACAAATTTTTCTGTAACGCCTATAGCGACCCGCGCGGATTTGACATAGAGCTGATAGGTCAGCTCCACGACATGAGCCTTCGCGAAGCCTTGGCGCGCTTCGCTCCCCAGGGTGGAAAAATGGCCGAGCGGGTGGCCTCGCTGCTCACCTCGCCCGCGAGTCCCGGCGGAGGATTCAGCCCCGGATTTTTCAGCGCCTCAGACCACAAATGCCGAGTTGTGGAGGTGTGGACCCTCGAAGCCGAAAGCGGCCTGAGATGTCACGACCCGGAGAAAGGGGAGCTCTTCACCCTGTCGGAGCTCAGCGCCGGGCGCCTCGGCGAGCTCAACCGCCTGCGCAGGGAGCAATCGCTCGGCGAGATAAAATCGCGCCCCATCACCACCCTCACCTGGCAATGCCGGTGGTATGCTCCCGACGGCACCCTGCTGATGTCGCGCCCGTCGCCCTATCCCCACCGCAGCCACCCCTTTGTGGTGAAACACTATCCGATGACCGCCGGCGAGACCCATTCGCCGGTTGAGGATGTAATTGACCAGCAGCGGTATATCAACCGCATCATCACCCTCATCGACCACATCATGAGCGCGTCGGCCAAAGGGGTGTTGCTCTTTCCGGTTGATCAGAAACCCGACAATCTCACATGGGAACAGATAGCCGAAAGCTGGGCCAACCCGGCGGGACTGCTCCCCTACGTGCCATCGCTCACGGGCAACGCCCCTCAGCAGATAATCAACAACTCGCGCCCCGAAAACGCCTATTCGCTGCTTGAGCTCGAACTCAAGCTGATGGACCAGGTTTCGGGAGTGAACGGCGCCCTCGACGGACGCACCCCCGAGACAGCCACCTCGGCCGCCCTCTATGGCGCGCAGACCGAAAACGCCACCATCGCGCTGCTCGACGTGTTTGCCGCCTTTGATTCGTTCCGCTCGCGCCGCGACGAGATGATAGCGTCGTTCGGCCAATAAACAGAGAGAGGATGTGACGCCTGTTAGCGACGTCACATCCTCTCTCTTTATCAATTAACTCTCAGAGTGTCAGTCTCTGATAGCGTAGGGCTTGGTGGAGATTTTGGGAACGATAGGTTTAGCTTTGGCCTTAGCCTCGTCGGCCTGACGGAGCATTTCCTTGACGGCGGCCTTGAGCTGGGGATCGTCTCCCGAGAGCTGAGCCTCGGGAGAGTTGTAGATCTCGATGTCGGGCATGAGCTCGAGATTTTCAAGATAGTTGCCATCCATGTCGGTCATGCCCACCTGAGGAATACCGAACACCAGCGAGGGATCGAGCTGGGTTTCCCACCACACGGCGGTCATTGTGCCGGGCACGGGAGCGCCGATAAGCTTGCCGAGGCCAAGGGTCTTGTAGGTCCAGGGGAAACCGTGGGCGTTGCTGTAGTTATCCTCACACACCATTACGCATGAGGGTTTGGTCCAGCGGTTGAAGGGATCGTCGCCAACATACTGTCCGCGCGGCATAAACTCGGCGAACTTCTGACCCGAGAGGAGAATGGCGAGGTCTTCGTGCAGCCAGCCGCCGCCGTTGTGACGGGTGTCGATAATCACCGCCTCGCAGTTGCGGTAACGGCCCAGGAGGTCTGCAAAAGTCTTGCGGAAGGAGGGGCTGTTCATGCCCTGGATGTGGATATAGCCCACGCGGCCATTGGAGAGCTTCTCAACCATGTCGCGCTTTGACTTCACCCAGCGGTCATAGAGCTGAGAGCTTACCGAATAGGCGGGCTTGACGATCTGCTCCTCTTCCTTGCCGCCATTCTTGACGGTGAGCACGGTGTGCTTGCCGGCCAGACCGCCCAACAAGGGATAGTAGTCTTCGCCGGCCTTGATGGGCTGACCGTTGATAGCGGTGATGATTGAACCGGCCTTGACCTTGCAGTCGGCAATGTCGAGAGGACCGTTGACAATCACCTCGGCCACCTTGAGACCGTCGCCGGTGTAGGAATCATCGAAGAAGGCGCCGAGCTCGGCCACGCTTCTCACCTTGGAGCCCTCAACCGAGCCATAGAAACGGGCGCCGGTGTGGGAGGCGTTGAGCTCGCCGAGCAATTCGCTGAGCAGCTCCTGGAAGTCGTAGTTATTATTGATGTGGGGGAGCATAGCGGCATAGGCGTCGCGATAGCCGGCCCAGTCGATGCCGTGGATTTCGGGGTCATAGAACTTGTCGGCCACCTGGCTGTAGACGTGGTCGAGAATATACTTGCGCTCGAGGGCGGGGCGGTAGGTGTGCTCGGTCTCAAACTGGATATTGCTTGTGCGGCCGTTGCCGAGCTCGAGTTTCTTGATTCCGCTGCCACCGCGCAGATAGAGATTGTTGACCTTCTCGTCGGGCACGAGGCTTCCGCCGCCGGCACCCTTAACGAGAATACGGGTTGAATGGTCGAGCAGGTCTCTCACCCAGAGGTCATAACCGCTTTCAAAGGCCGAGGTGTAGTAAATCTTCGTTCCGTCGGCGGCAAGCACTGCGTCGCTGAGGAAAGAGGAGTTGGGGGTGAGGCGGATAATGCGGTCCTGACGGTGGTCGAGGTCAAACTTGAGCTCTTTGTCCTTCTTGGATTTGTCGTCATCCTTCTTGTCGTCAGAATCCTCCTTATCCTTCTTGCCCTTTTTGCCTTTCTTGCCTTTCTTATCCTTCTTGTCTTTGTCGGAATCCTTATCGCCGTCTTTGTCTTTCTTCTTGTCGTCGGCCTCCTTCTTCATGGCTTCGGCCAGCTCGCGCTCCTCTTTCGAGAGGCGGAAGTTGTCATAGGCCTCGCCGTCGAAGAACATGATATAGACATCATTCTCGGCGCCCCAGCTGCCGTGGCTGCGATAGCCGGCGCGGTCGCTCGAGAAAATCATGGCCTTGCCGTCGAGCACCCACTTGGGATTGCCGTCGCTGTAGCCACTCTGGGTGAGGTTGGTCACCTCGCCCGAGCCGTCGGCCTTTACGAGAGCGATGTCGTGGTTGTTCCAGCCGCCGCGGTCGATATATTCCACGAGGAGCCACTTTGAGTCGGGGCTCCAGGCATAGGTTTGGTCGCCGTCGGTGTAGCTGTAGTTATATTCGGCGGGGAGCACCGTGCGCACCTTCTTCGACTCGAGATTGTAGACACACACCTCGGTGCGGTCGCGCAGGAAAGCTATCTCCTTGCCGTCGGGCGAGAAGGTGGGCTGGAAGCAGGCCTTCTCCTCAACGATGAGGGGCTCTTCCTTAAGCTCGCGGGCATAGGTGAACTTCTTGTCGTCGTCGCGCACGAGAGAGGTGCGGTAGATGCCCCACTTGCCGTCACGCTCGCTGCTGTAGATAATCGAGCGTCCGTCGGGAGCGAAGTCAACGTTGCGCTCCTGCTCGGGGGTGTCGGTGATGCGCTTGGTGGTGGAATAGTCGAGCGAGGTTACAAACACGTCGCCGCGGCTTATGAAGGCAATCTCCTTGCCCTTTTCGTTGAGGGCTATGTCGCCGCTGATGCCCATGTTCCAGCGGGCAATCTCGTCGGGCGAGAAGGTGTCGCCCACGATAGTCACCTCAAGCTTCTCGGGCTTGCCGCCGGGGGTGAGGGTGTAGATCTCGCCGTTCCAGCTATAGCAGAGCTTTCCGTCCTTTGAGGAGGTGAGGAATCTCACGGGGTGATATTTATAGTCGGTGAGCTGAGTCTCGGTCTTGCCGTCGAGGCTGCGGAGATAAACGTTAAATGTGCCGTCCTGCTCGCTGAGATAGTAATACTGATCCTTGCCGGGAGCCCACACGGGGTTGCGGTCCTCGCCTCTGAATGAGGTGAGCTTGGTGTAGGTGCGCTTCTCGGCGGGTTTGTTGACCGGAGTGGCCATCCACACGTCGCGGGCAATGGAGCTCTGATGATGTTTGCGGAACTCATCCTCATAGCCCTTCTTGTCGTGATAGAGCATGCGCTTGCCGTCGGGCGAGATCGAGATGTTTTCCATAGTGAGCGACGAGAAGAGCTGAGGTCTTCCGCCGTCGAGACTCACGCTCCATATCTGGGGGAACTGGCCCGAGGGGAACTGCGAGTCGGTCACGTCGGGCATCACCGACGATTTATATAACACTGTATTGCCGTCGAGGAAAGCGATGGGAATTTCGCCGGCGGTGTTGGTGGTGATGCGCTTGGGCTCTCCACCCTGGGCGTCGACAACATAGAGGTCAAGATTGCCCATGCGGTCGGAGGCAAACACAATCTTCGAGCCGTCGGGACTCCACACGGGGCGGGAGTCATAGGCGCGGTTGGTGGTGAGGGCGCGTGCCCTTCCTCCGTCAACACCCGCGATATAGATGTCGCCCATATATGAAAAGGCGATATTCTTTCCGTCGGGCGAAATGGCCGGATAGCGCAGCCACAGAGCGTCGCCCTCGGCCACAGGCACCGCTCCCCATGCGCCCGATGCTGAGGCAGCCAGGGCGGCCGCCACCATCATGGTCTTCAAATTATTCATGGATATGATATGATGTGATAAGATAGATTTGAAAATTCACAAGCAGTGAGTGGCAAAATTAGATATTATTTTCCACACCCACAAATCACTATCCCATCTCCGGGAGGGTAGGGCCATAAATGATGAAAGTGCACTACTTCACAGTAGCGCACCTCCCTCATAACCAAAATTCAAGTATGTAAAATTCTTTAAGTCAGATTGTTGTTTCTATGATCTGTTGTTTTGGAACCAACCTTGAGATTGAGATCCGAATTGTTATTGCAAAGTTAGCAATTTGAGCTGACCTGTGCAAGCGGAGGAATGCAAACAAACATTAAATAAACTAAATGAGGATTTTAACACTTTGAATCCCCCGCTTTTCAGGCGGCTTACATCACAAAAACGCCTCCGTGTCGCAAAAATTGTGTAACTTCGCGCTCTATAACCATTATTAACCATTATGAACACTTATTCACCTCCCCGCATACTTCTGGGCCTCACTCTCGACGAGCTTACCGAGCTGGCCGCCTACTACGGACTGCGCCCCTTTGCGGCCCGGCAGATGGCCCGCTGGCTATATGAGAAGCGCGTCACCTCGGTGGCTGAAATGACCGACCTCCCCGCCGCGGTGCGCCGCCGCATGGAGGAGGAGCTTGAGGTGGGACGCTATGCTCCCAAGGCCGAGGCGCTGTCGGTCGACGGCACCGCCAAATATCTCTGGGAGGGAGCCGGAGGCTGTGACATCGAATCGGTGTTCATACCCGACCGCGACCGCGCCACCCTGTGTGTGAGCTCGCAGGCGGGGTGTAAGATGGGCTGCACATTCTGCATGACCGGCCGCCAGGGCTTTCACGGTCAGCTCACCACGGCCCAGATTCTCAACCAGGTGTTTTCGGTGCCCGGCTCGGAGCGGCTCACCAACCTCGTGTTTATGGGCATGGGCGAGCCGGCCGACAATGCCGACAACGTAATCAAGGCCATCGAGATACTCACCGCCAAATGGGGAGCGGCGCGCAGCCCGGGACGCATCACCGTCAGCTCGATAGGCGCCATTCCGGGGCTGAAAAAGATTCTCGACCTCACCAAGGTGCATATCGCCATCTCGCTCCACTCCCCTCTCGCGTCGCAGAGGCTCGAGCTGATGCCGGTCGAGAAGGCGTTTCCGATAGCCGACGTGCTCAATCTGCTGCGCGGATATGATTTCGCCCATCAGCGCAGGCTGTCGTTTGAATATATAATGTTTGACGGTGTCAACAGCTCGATGCGCAGCGCCGCCGCCCTGGGCAGGATGCTCAAAGGGCTCCACTGCCGCGTCAATCTTATAAGATTTCACGCCATCCCGGGCTCGACGCTCAGGGGATGCTCTCAGGAGGTGATGGAGCAGTTCCGCGACCGCCTCAACGAAATGGGCATCACCGCCACCATCCGTGCCTCGCGCGGCGAGGATATAATGGCCGCGTGCGGCATGTTGGCGGGTCGTCAGCGCAATGCCGATGCCGAGAGCTGAAAAAGATGTCCCACCCCCTTGCAAAATGACATATTTTATCGCGCAACCATTGTTTTAACAAACTTTAACGTTGGTATATTTTTTGGGTGTGATTCAATTGACTACTTTTGCAAAACAATAGAAAAGATAACAAATTTTCAAACTAATATCTAACACCAACACCAATCTCATTTATGAAAAAATTTACTCTTTTCGCATCTATGCTTTTGGCCGGTGTAAGTTCTCTGTTTGCTGCCACCGACTTCCTGGCCAAACCCGAGATTACAACCGACGAGGCTAACCCCATCACCTATGCTATCATCAACTATCGTGGTGACTGCTACACAACTAAGGGTGACTCAACCATGACCGCCATGGCAGCTATTGACTACGGTGAAGGATCATGGATGACTCCAACCATCGACGAAACAGCTATCTGGTATTTCACCGCTGCTGAAGATGGTGGTGTTTACATCAACAACCTCGGTCTTGAAGGCTCGATCGATGGCGCTACCGCTATCCTTCTCGACCTCGGCCAAGCTGAGCCTTACTTCCTCCTCGAAAACGGTGTTAACAAATGCGGTCTCGTAATTTCAACCACCGATCCCATCTCAAACCGCTCATGTATTGACGCTGCTAACTACGCTTATAAACAGGATCCTTCAACAGGACACGGCGCTCTCTCACAGGGCTGGCAGCCTGCTGCCGGTGACTGGCAGGGCACCTGCTGGATCTTCGTAAAGGTTGACAGCAACGACATGGACGCCGCTCAGGAAGCTTGCGAAGCTGTTTACAGAGAAGTTCACCCCTCACCCGAAGTTATCCTCGCCGCCAAGATCAAAGCCGCTATCGACAGCGCTCTTGCCAAGGTTAACCTCTATATCGGTATCTCACCCTGGACCGACGAGCTCTTCAAAGAGTTCCCCGCTCGCATTCAGGCTATCCCCACTACCGACACCACTCTCGAGGAAGTTCAGGCTGCTATCGAAGACATCCTCTTCGAAGCTGAAGACGCTACCTGGGACGCTGCTGACCTCATCGTAGAAAACCTCCCCGGCAAGTCATTCACCCTCCAGAACGCTCGTCGCTTCGGCCTCGGCAGAACCACCACTTATCTCGGCTATGGCGAACGTATGCACTATGAAATCGAAGATGGCGACACCATCAGCTCTGAAATGGTTAATATCTTCGACTGCCAGTGGCTCCCCGAAAACGGCGAAACTTATGCTAACTGCGTATGGACCGCTGAAGAAACTGAAGACGGCACCATCCTTCTCTACAACGTAGGCTCAAAGACCTATATCAGCTGGGAAACTCTCGGCTTCCAGGAGGCTTCTGCCCTCATCCTTCCCGCCGAAACCGCTGAAGACGCTCAGCCCTTCACCATCGAATTTGTTGACAACAACTATCCCGGTATCGCCTTCGCTGACGAAAGCGGTAATGGCCTCAACGTTGACACCCGTAACGCTGCCCTCCTCGCTCCCGCCGTTTACTACAACTATCAGGACGGTGGTTCAACCTGGAGAGTTGCTCTCGTTGACATCGCCGGTGTTGACGCCGTAGCTGCCGACAAGGTAGTCAATGGCGAAGGCGCTGTTGAAATGTTCACAATCTCAGGTCAGCAGGTTAACCCCGCTACCGCTGCTCCCGGCCTCTACATCCGTCGCCAGGGTGACGTTGTGACCAAAGTGCTTGTTAAATAAGTTTTGACAATAGCATAAGCCCCCTTTTTGAGGGCGATGAGTCCCGAGCCTTCCGGCTCGGGACTTTTTTTCTCCCCGCGCAGCGGATCAGAGAACTCAGAGGACTCTGAGGACTCTGAGAACTCTGAGAACTCTGAGAACTCTGAGGATTCTGAGGGCGCGTGGTCGGGGAGGCGGATGCTCCTTGGGAGCATCCCTACGAATCGACCTTTGCCCGGTGGGCGCGGGAGATTGCGGGGGTGGGAAATTTTTTGTAATTTTGTGAGGTTATTTCACTATCAATAATGATATTTTTATGAGAAACGCCGAGGAGCTCGAAGGGGTGACGCTGTTGGGCAACACCCAGACCAAATATTGCGACGACTACGCGCCGGAGGTGTTGGAGACATTTCCCAACAAACATCCCGAAAACGAATATCTCGTGACTTTCACATGCCCCGAGTTTACATCTCTGTGCCCCAAGACAGGTCAGCCCGACTTTGCGAAGATTATCATCAACTATATTCCCCGCGAGAAGATGGTTGAGAGCAAGAGCCTGAAACTCTATCTCTTTTCGTTTCGCAACCACGGCGATTTTCATGAAGATTGCGTGAATATCATAATGAAAGACCTCGTAAAGCTGATGAATCCGCGCTATCTCGAGGTGATAGGGCTCTTTACGCCGCGCGGAGGCATCTCGATCTATCCCTTTGCCAACTATGGCGACGAGGAGCATCAGGAGATGGTGAGTCAGAGGATGCTCGCCGCTTTCAGAAACGATTTCTAACCTCCCGAAAAAGAAAGCTATGAGCAGGAAAGAGAGCATATTGGTATTGTCGGGAGGAATGGACTCGGTGACCATGCTCCATGAATATAAGGAGGAGATTGCCCTGGCGGTGACATTCAGCTATGGGTCAAACCACAACATGCGCGAGGCGGAATGTGCGCGCGAAAACTGCCGCCGGCTCGGAATAGAGTGGATGGAGATACCCCTCGGATTTATGGGAGAGTATTTCAAAAGCTCGCTGCTGAGCGGCGCCGATGCCATACCCGAAGGGGAATATGCCGAAGATAATATCAGCTCGACGATAGTGCCTTTCCGCAACGGCATAATGCTCGCCGTGGCGGCCGGACTGGCCGAGAGCCGCGGCCTGAAGCGCATCATGATAGCCAACCACGGGGGTGACCACGCCATCTATCCCGACTGCCGCCCGGAGTTTATCGCGGGAATGGCAGAGGCGGTGAAGCGTGGCACTGTGGAGGGAATCGAGCTCTATGCCCCCTATACCGACATTACAAAGAAGGAGATTGCCAGGCGTGGCGCAGCCCTTGGGGTGGACTACCGCCTCACCTATTCATGCTATAAAGGGGGCGAGAAGCATTGCGGCAAGTGCGCCACATGTCTTGAGCGCCGCGAGGCCCTCGCCGCCGCCGGCATCGTGATCGACGACTGAGCTTTATTCAGCCGCAGCCACAGGGAAGGCGCCGATATTGGTGTCGATAGGGTCGCCGTCGGGTGAGAGAAGGGGGGCAAACTCGCTCTCCTGAGCCACTCCTGCGGCGGGCGAATCAGGAAGCAGGCGATAGTCAAAGTAATAGGCCATGCGGTCGGTGTGATAGAGCGGATCGGTGGCCCAGAGGCAGTTGATGAAGTTGGCGCTGTCCTCCCCCTCCGACTTGAAGAGGCAGCTCTCAAAGCGCACTCCCGTGCCGTCGAAACTGTCGTCGGTGAGATCATAGCCGAGGCCGTAGAAGATGCTGTTGGTGAAGAGCGCGCTCATCAGGGGGGCATCGGAGTGGTTGGTCTCCTCGCTATAGCCCGAGAGCTGCAGAGTGGGGCCCCCGATGGCCGAGAAAAGGAAATAGTTGGCCAGTGTGCAATGATCAAAGCGGTGGTTGCCTCCGCGCAGATAGACTATGCCCTCGCCACCCTCGGCAAACTCACACCCCACGGCGGTAATGTCGGCCTGAGCGGCGATGAGAGGATAATAGGCGGCATTGCGCAGACGGCATGAGCGGAGGGAGAGAGTAGCCAAAGAATCGACCTGCACACCGGTGATGGTGTTGCGGATGGTGGTGAAACGCAGGTCGTTGCCACGCGAGCCTGGCGCAAAATACACGCCGTCCCACTGTGAGGCCATGATGTCGTAGGGAATATTGGCAGCCACATTGCCGGTGCGGTCGCCGGTCATGTCGACGGGCAGCTCGGGAGTGCCCTCTGAAATAAGGGTGCCGCGCACGGTGAGATAAGCCTTGTCGTGGAACAGGAGCCTCACACCCGGCTCGAGAGTGAGGGTTGCGCCCTCGGCCACAACGAGCGAGTCGGCCACATGAACGGGATAGAGAGCCGAGAACACGGTGTCGCGCTCAATGACACAGGCGCCGAGACGGGCAAGGTCGGTGGCCGACACAGCCACAGGCACCGAGCGGGTAACTCCGTTGGTGGTGAAGTCGATATGAGCCACACGATGCTCCACGCCGGGGCGCCCCACATCGGCAAGAGTGGTTTCGACAAACACCAGGATAGAGTCGTTGGGGCGAATCTCGATATTTGAGAGCGAATTGCCGGCATGGCCGTCGACATTGAGCCTCCAGCGGTCACTCCCCTCACCTCTCATCTCGATGTTTGAGAGGGTGATGATCTTGGAATGGGGATTGTAGACCGTGAAACGGCGTGTGGGAGCCGGCTCGGAAGTATATACCACCCCGAGGTCGAGGGTGTCGACCGAAAAGAGGGGCTGGTCGGCGGGGATTGAGCTAACCCCGTCTTCTATACATGACACTGACGACACCGCGAGGGTCGCCAGCATTAACATCAGAATCAGTAACTTGTGGAATTTCATATCCATATAACGGACATGGGCCACAAATATTGCATTCAGAAGGGGTAGCCTATGGCGAGGTGGAAGGCGAGCGAGTTTTTGAAGGAGGTCATGTTGTAGTAGCCGTGGCGGCCGGTGTTGTAGGGGGCATGGATGCCGATGCCGAGATCGCCCCTCACCACAAGCATACCGATGTCGACACGCAGGCCGGCGCCGGTGCCGAGGGCGAGGTCGCGCAGGAAGCTCTTGGCCTTGAGCTCACCGCCGGGGCGCTGGGGATCGGCCTTGAGGAGCCACACGTTACCCGAGTCGATAAACAACGCGCCGTGGAGGGGGCCGAAGATCGGGAAACGGTATTCAACATTGGCCTCAAACTTAAATGTGCCGGTCTGGTCGAAGTAGCCGTTGACCATCTTTGCGTCGGGACGGTAGGAACCGGGGCCGAGCGAGCGCACGGCAAAGGCTCTCACCGAGTTGGCGCCGCCGACATAGAACTGCTCGCTGTAGGGCACCGTCGTGGCGTTGCCATAGGCATGGGCGGCGCCCACGGCCACGCGGCTCACGAGCCAGTTGTCGCCGACAAAACGGTAGCCGTAGACCACCTGGCTCTGACCCTTGATGAACTGCGAGAAGGGTGTGCCGAAGAGCTTTTTCTCGCCCTTCACGCCACAGGCTCTCCAGATAGCCCAGAACACATTGCCGGCCTCCTGGAGGTTGAGCTGCCAGTTGAAGGTCTGATTGTCGCCCCAATCGCGGCTGAAAGTGAGCGAATATTGCATCTGGGGTATGAACTGGGTCATGAAGCTCTGGGCAATGGCGGGATTGGCCACCATGATGGAATCAAACTCCTCGGTGGTGCGCAGCAGCTTGGTGTAGGTTATCTTGAAGGGGGTGAAGGTGTTGGAGTAGTATCGGCGCAGCTGCCAGTCGTAGGAGAGGGCGGCATTGAACTGGGCCATGCGGAAATAGTGGGGGCGGTTGAGGAAGTCGGCGTTGAGCGATATGCGGGTCCAGTTGAGGTCGCGGCGCGAACGCATCACAAACGAGGGGGTGAGCAATCGCGGGAAGGCGAGAGTGGCGGTGATGCCCGCCTCATAGGAGTTGAACACCGAGCCGCGGTTGTGGCCGGTCTGCCACTCATAGTTGCCGTTGAGGGTGACGTTGAGCTGCTCGCCGCCGCCGAAAAGGTTGCGGTTGGTGACGCCAAACACCAGTCCCGGGCCGAGATAGGAGTTGGACTTGGAGGTGACATTTACCTCAAGCGAGGCTTCGAGCGGAGTGTCGAAAGTGCAGTCGATATTGACGTCGAGCGTGGGGGTTGAGGCCGCAGTGTCGGGATAGACATTGATGTCGATGCCGTTGAAGATGCCGAGGCGCGACAGATAGGTCTGGGTGTTGTTCATCGCCCTGACGGTAAACACCCTTCCGGGCCTGAACGCTATGCATGGGGGTAGCAGGTGGGGGCGCAGGCGCGCGGGTTTCATCACGATGATGTCGCCCTTGCGCGAAGTGATGGTGTCGGGCTCACCTCCGCCGCCGGCGCGATAAACGCGTGTGGTGATCTTGCCGGTGGAGTATTGTAGCAGCGCCGGCTTGGGCAGACCTTTGGCCAGAGCGAGACGGAGGCTGATTTTGAGCGGGGTGATGGTCGAGTCGGCCAGATATTCCACATAGTCGGGCTTGAAGAAATAGTAGCCGTGGTTTCTCACCACGTTGGCTATGCGGATGCGCTCGGTAGAGAGCGAGTCGATGCAATAGCGCTGACCGGGTCGGAGGTAGGTGGAGCGTGAGGCCACCGAGTCGATGAGATGATTGAGGTGGCAGGTGTCGGGAAGGAGCTGAATGGAGTCGAGCAAGTAAGTTGGGCCCGGGTCAATGTTATATCTTATTGAGGCCTTGCGCTTGTTTTTGCCCTGCACGAGCTCATAGCTGGCATGGCCGCGGAAGTAGCCGTTGTTGTCGAGAATCTCGTCGATCATGTGGGTGCGCACCTCGGGCCGCACGTCGGAAATCAGCACCGGCTCAGCCACCAATTTCTCATAGAGCCAGTGACGGAAACCCTTTTCGGGATTGGGCCAGTTGTTGTAGACCCACAGTCCGAGAGGGAATGGATAGCGGATATAGGGGGAGATGAGGCTGTTGTTGGGCTTGACATTGACGGCGGCCTTGACGTCGGAGGCAACTCCGGCGCCGAGGGGGAGCGAGTCGGGAGCCTGAATGGCTATCTTCTTCACGCCGGTGTAGAGTATCTCCCCCTCGGGGAGGCGGCGCGTGGTGGAGCAGCCGGTGGGGCCGAGCAGAAGCAGGGCCACGGGGAGAAGCATCAGCAGCCGGCAGGCGTATGATGAGAATCGTGATTTCATGATCAGCGGTCTTGGTCGTGGGTTGTGGGGAGGTTAGCGGGTAACAAAGCTGTGGAGTCTTTTCGGGCGGGAGAGGGCTCGGCGGGAGCGGGCGCCGGAGTGGGAGATGAGTTGCGCGAGGGGAGGAAGTTGAAGAGATTGCGCAGGGTGGTGAGCTTGCGTTTCATCACGAAGCCGGCACCGGTCTGGGTGATCTCACCCTCGAGTATGCTCTCGAAGCCGACGTGGCGGAACACTCTGACATACATCGAGCCGGAGCGGTTGAGGAGATATTCAAAGGAGATGTCGTTGATGAGATTCTGAGAGAAATTCTCATCGGCGTCGGCATCGGTCGAGTAGTTGCCGCCGACGATTATCTTTACGCGGTCGTTGAAGAGCGACTTCGACACCTTATAGCTGTAGCTCGTGGCCGAGGAGGTGGAGCCGTTGGTAGTCTTGTCATACTGGTCGATGCCAAACGATATATCCACACCCTTGATATTCTGTGCGGCCCATGAGTTGAGCTGGGAGGTGAGGAAAGTGTAGAGCGGGTTGCCGATATTGGCGTTGCCCTTGGTTCCGGCGCCGGTATAGACATTATAGAGCAGGAGGTTCATGGCCTGGTTGGCGCGCTGGTCGGGGCTCATCGAGGTGAGCTCGTTCTGCACGGTGAGGTCGTCGTTGGTCGAGAGGTCAAAGGCCACATTCATGTTTTCAAGGGTGTTGGTCACCGAAATCATCACGTCGAAGTTAACCAGGCGGCTGTCGTGGCCCGACTGGGTGACGTTGGCCTTCATGCGGTCGTAGGCGTGGACGTTGAGCACGGGGTTGAGCATATTGCCGTTGAAGGCCACATAGCTACCCTCCTCAAAGTTAAAGAGCTTCTCGCTCATGAAGGGAGGAGTATATCTCACGAAGCCGCCGTTGATGTTGAAGCGGCCTGTGAGGCGACCGTCGTTCATCGGGGTCATCTCATAGCTGAGCGAACCGTCGCCCTCGATGGTGACCTTGTTCTTGCCGTCGGTCGAGAGGTCGACATTTATATAGGTGCCCTGCTCGACGGTGAGGTTGGCTTCGAGCATGAAGTTGAGCGAGGGAGCCACCGAGTCGGCCTTGGCCACCATAGTGGAGTCGGAGAAGACCACAAACTCAACCATGTTGTTGGCCTGGGAGGTGAGGGCCGCGGGGCCGGAGGTCATGATATAGGTCACGTTGGAGGGGGCGAGCAGCGCGAGGTCGGCCTTGACCGCCATAAACTGCATGGAGCCTTTGAGCGAGGCGTCGAGGTTGATAAACGCCTTGCCGTAGACATCGGCGCCGCGCGGCCTTGACGAGCCGACTATCTGCATGTTGTGGGCCGACATGCCGAGGTCGATCTTGAGGTCGGAGAATGAGCGGGCGTCGACGATGCCGTTGACGGTGAGCGGATTGGAGTTGACGGCGGTGATGGCAAAATCGTCAAATCTCACGAGGTTGCTGTCGACCGACACCTTGGAGTCGGAGAAGCTGAACTTGGTGCCGAGCATACCCACATTGACGGCTGCGGAATCAAACTGCAGGTAGCCGTCGAGCACCGGCGCGGTCATTGAGCCCGACACCTCCATCGAGCCGTTGAGACGGCCGCTGAGGCGGGCGTATTCCTTGGGCAGGAACGGATTGGCCACGGCGAGGGGGAAGCGGATGAGGTTGAGGTCGAGCATGAAGGGGCTCACGCGGGTGGTGTCGTTGAGGGCACCCCGGGCGGTGATAACCTTGACCGAGTCGACACTCATGCTGAGGTCGGCGGTAATGGCGCCGGTGCGGCTGGTGGAGAGGTCGAGGTCGAGGCCGAAATCGCCCACGCGGTCACGACCGTAGTAGAGGTTGTTGACCGAGAGGTCGCCCTTGCCGGTAATGGCGTCGGGCGAGAGGTGGAAACGCATGTCGGCGCCGATATCGCCCTTGATAGGAGGAGCGAAGGGTGAGATCGAAAGCCAGTCCTGAAGCTGAATGTTGGAGATTTCAACCACAACATCCTCCTGGTCGTTGTCGGCGGTTTCGTTGAGGGTGTAGAGCTTGAAATAGGAATTGTCGCCGGTGAGGGCAATGTTGGCCGAGATATGGCGGCGCTTCAGGTCGAGGGTGAGATAGTTGTCGGCGTTGATGGCCCAACGCTTGTAGGCAATGGTAGGTTTGCCGGGCACGAAGTGGGCGGTGAGCACCGAGTCGGCCGAGGTGATGTTGACGCCTATCATGTAGCCCTGCTCATTCTTGATGTTCGACTGACGGAAGAGCACCGAGAGCTTGTCGTAGCCCACAAAGCCGTTGAGCTTCACGTGGGCGAAGTTGTCGAGGGTGCCGGGGCGCTGGTTGAGGGCGCCGTCAAAGAGCAGGTATTTGCCTTTCTGATTGAGGTGGAAGTCGATCGAGTCGATTTTCATCGAGCCGGTATTGACGATTCGCGCCGCAGCAGCGAGGTGAATGAGCGAGTCGTTGGAGATGCGCAGGTTGGCATTTTTGAGCGACATGCCGTCGGGCGCGATATAGCGGGTGATGAGGTTGGGGGTCTCGGCATTGAAGGCGAGCGAGAAGGGGGGGAGCAACTGCTGAAGCCTGATCACATCGAGCTTGCGGGTTGACATCACAGTGTCGATAAACTGGGTGATCGAGGCTGAGGAGTCGAGTATCTTCATGAGCGGCTCGGGCGAGGTGGCCACCATGTCGATGCCCTGCGAGCGGAGGGTAACGAGAGTCGAGGAGTCGGAATTGAGGGTGAGCGCTATGCTGTCGGCCATGAGGGGGGAGGTGCCGATGGTGAAATCTACGTTACGGAGAGTTACCCCGCCGTCAATCCTGGAGAAGTCGGCCGAGGCGGTGCCTGTCGAGGCGAGCGACATGGTGCCGCTCAGAGGGGTTTCGGAGAGCTTGAGGGCCTGGAGGTCGACATGAATGAGGTCGCCGTCGAGGGTCCACTCATATCCCGATTTCGAGATGTGGGCGGTGAAATCGGTGTCGAAGTCGAGGTTGCGGTTGTTGGAGGCTATCATGCCGGTGGCGGTGCCGTTGGTGAGGTCGGCATGAAGCACGATGTTAGAGTAGGGCTGGCCGAGATAGGTGGCATGGTCGAGACTGACGTCGGCGACAACCTCGGTTTTGGGCGAGAAGAAGTTGAAGCCGTGGCCGTTGACCTTGGCCGAGGCGGTGATTTTGCCCACGCCGAGCGACGGCATGAACATATCCACCGGGAATTCCTTGAGCTGCAGGGCGCCTGAATAGCCCTCCGAGCGCGCTTTCCAGCTGCCGTTGAGGGCAAGGGCGCCGCCCGAGGTGAGAGCCTTGAGGCTGCCCGAGGCGAGGCCGGGCGAATAGTCCACCTTGCCCGAGAGGGTGATAGGGGGAATGTTGACCTCCTTGGCGAGCTTGGCGTCGAGCAGGGCCGGCTTGAGGGAGTTGACATTGCGGATGGCGCCGTCGAGATTCACGCGGCCGGCGATGAGGTCGGGGGAGAAGGGATAGTCAACGGCGCCCGAAGCGCTCAGCATGGCCACGCGGGGGAGGTCGAGCAACACTTTGTTGACGCTCAGGGAGCGGGTAGTGCCGGAGATGTCGGCCACGAGCTCCACACCGGGGCCGGCGGGGAGGGCGTTGACAATCGGGGTGATGGCGGGCACGGCGAGGGCGGCGTCATAGAGCGAGAGGTCGCCGCGGGCCCGGAGCGACAGGGGGGCCGAGTAGTCGGGCGAAGTGAGGTCGCCGAGACCCATTTCGGCGCTGAACATGAGGTTGGAGCGCTGAGTGAAGAGCTCGAAATCGCTTGCGGTCATTATCGAGTCGGCCATCTTGAAAAGACCGGAGGCGCTGAGGGTGAGGCCGCAACGCTCGGTGGCCTTAAGGTTTCGCAGCGGCACGGTGATGTCCTGACCGCAGTTATAGAACGAGTCGACGGCGATGCTCACGTCGCTGACTTCGAGATAGTTCATATCGAGGCCGGGGAGCGGTTGGGCGCCGCTCACGCCATAGAGTGCGTGGTTGGCGGTGAGCCTCACCGAGTCGGCATAGATTTTCCAGAGCGAGGAGTCGGTTGAAGGAGCTACGGTGTCGGCCTCGGCGCGGGTTGACTCGGCGGCGTCGCTGAGCAGCGGAGTGAGATAGGTGGCTGAGACAGAGTCGACCGACAGCGAGCGGGCCTTGATGAGCTGACTGCCGAGGTCAACGCTTCCCTCGCGCAGCAGAGCCAGGGGCACCGAGGCGCGGAGAGTGTCGATGAGGGGCATCATTCTCATCTCGAAGTCGATATTTTCGAGCATGAGGGCGCGGGCCTGAATGCGGAGCGCCATCGGGGGGGTGGTGTCGACGGGAGTGGGGGTGACGGTGTCTTTGAGCAGCAGGTTGAGCTTGCCGCCGTTGAGACGCGCGTCGGTGATGTTGATGAGCTGACGTTTGAAATCATAGCTGCTGCCTCCGGCGATGGTGAAGCGGTTGACATTGGCCCTCAGACAGATAACCGAGTCGGGGGTGCCCATGCGGTAGCTCACGTTGTCGATGTCGACCTGACTGAGGCGCGCCTCGCCGTGGAAGAGGGGCATCACCTCCACGCCGAGCCGGGCGGTGGAAAGGGTGGCGAGAGTGTCGCCCGAAGCCTCGACAACCGTCACGTCGCGCAGCGAGAGGTCTAACGGAAAGCGGAGACGGAGCTGACCGATAGAGATGTCCATGCCGGTTGACTGAGACACTTTCTCGGAAGCAAATTTCACAGCAAAATCCTGCACTGCAGGGATATAGAGCAATGCGGGGAGTATCACCACAATCAGCAGCATCACGATAATGACGCGCAGGAATATGCGGAGTGCCTTGCGGAGGCATCGTATGGTCTTGGAATCGGAGTTCACTTTAGCACTGAGAATGTTAAGGCCGCAACAGCCTGTGGATGAATGGTATTGAAGTCGAAACGCCATCTACCCCCCATGATAAGGGGCTGATATATAATATCAACCGCCGGAAGAGGGTTTTAGTTTGGCGATAACGGCAATTTTTTCAAATAATTCCGATTGCGGGCTTGAGGCGGGAGAAGACGCAAATTTAGTCAATTTCCGCGAGAAAGTCGGGGGCGCATTGACTTTTTTATGCGGGGAGCTGAAAATTAATTTTGCGCAAATTTTTCTTTATCAAATCTTTGCTATGACAACGCGTAAAATTCTTGAAATCAAAGCCGCCGCAGTAGCTATCGGTTCGCCCGGAGCGGTGGATGAGTGTGTTAACCTGCGCCCCTCGGCGGGAGGCCTTCAGCCGGTGGCGATGCCCCAAACCGTTGTGGCTCAGGGCGGGTGGAGGCCTGTGTGCGAGCTGCCCGACGACAACGGCGTGACCCTGCTGCTCACCGACGCCGCCAACCGGCTCGCCACTCTCGCTCCCGGGGCGGGGGCCCCCGTGGTGGTGGCCGACACCGGCGGCAACGGGTGCGGAGAGGTAGTGTGTGGCGTGAGCGCCGGCGAGGGGAGGGCCATCGTGATGACCACCCGCGGGCCGCTGACGCTGAGGCGCCGGGCCAATGTGTGGCAGAAAGAGAGCGGGGCGCTGCTGCTCGGGGTGCCGGTTCTCACCTCCGAGCCTTTGCAACCGGTGGAGGAAACCGTGGCAGGGCTACGCCTCTCCTCAACCGACAATCTCCGCGAGGGGCTTTCGGCCAAAGACTTAGCCGCCGTGACCAAAGCCGTGACAGCGGCCTGTATACGCCTCGAAAAGAGGGTCGTGACCTCGGGCGCGGTGATGGCTCCCGCGGGCGCCGCGTGGAGGATTTGCGACGGCGAGGGGCGCGAGGTGGAGCGATCTCTGCCGGTGGTGGTCGGCGAATATCTTGCTCAGGGAATAACCGCCGTGGCGCCGATAGGCTCCGACGGGTCGGTGGGCCAGCTGACTTTTTCCGTCACCCCCTCGCGGTTGGTGGCCTCGGTGCCACCGTTGGCCGACGCGGGGCGCCCTGCGGTGGTAGAGCTGCTCGCCTCGGCCCGCGGGAAGCAGGTTGCGCCCGTGGTGACCTGCCGCATAGATAATCCCGCAAGCTCAGCGCCCACGCTGAGAGTCAGCGTTTTTCCTGTAGTCATGCCGGCTGCCGGCGAGCTCCTTTCGCTCCGCAGGGTCGCGACGGTGAGAGCCGTGGCGGGAAGTTGGGTCAGCTCAGGCTTCACTCCGGCAGCAGAGAGTGATAGCCCGGTAGGCCTCGGTCCGATCGCGGCGGGAGGATTTATGGCGGGATGTGTGGCGCGCCACGGCGACGTGACCCTCTGGGGCGACATCACCTTGCGCCACCCGGAAGAGTTTTCGCTCGCCAAGCTTGCCGTTGCGGTCAATGAGTCTGAGGCGTGGAGCGGCGCGGTGAGGGTCACCCTTGCCGACGGGTCGAAGGGGGTGTTTCTGTCGGGCGACACCGGGCGCGCCCCTCTCGCGCTTTCGCCACTGATATGCTTTCCTCATCGCGACGCCGTGGCGCTGGAGGCGTGGGTCAACACCGCTTCGGGGGGAATAAGGAGTGTCGGCCCGATTGCCCTCACTCCCGCCCCCGAGGGGAATTATGCCTATGCCTTGGCCGCCGACTTCAATCCGCGCGAGTTTGGGCCCGGTCACTCCCCCATGCCTGTCGAGGGGGTGGAATTTCCGGAAGCGGCGCCGAAGAGTGGAATGATAGTCTGTGCACCTGCGACAAACCCCCTCGCTCCCTGTTCTCAGGCTGACTGTGGCGCGGGGAGAGTGCTTGCTCTCGCCACGTCGCCCCGCAGCCGGTCGTCGTGGCAATTCGGATGCGGCCATCTCTATGCCTTCACCACCGAGGGAGTGTGGGGCGTGGGGGTCTCGTCGGCAGCGGGGAGAGCTCTCAGCGTTGCGGCGCTGAGCACAGGGGTTATACGGGCGTCGGGACATGTCACCCCGGCGGGCGATAAGGTTGTGGCGCTCACCGCAGGGGGAAGGGAAGTTATCGCCATGTCGGGGGCTTCGGCCAAGGCTGTTGCCACTCCCCTGCCCGGCGGGAAGTTCAGCGCAGTCGGCTCAATACCCGCCACCTCTACGCTCCTTCTGCGCCACGGCGAGGGTAACCTCATGGCCCTCGACACGTCGCGCAACGACTGCCACGCCATTTCGCTCCCCTTTGCTCCCGCGCTGATGTTTACCGGCTCGGAGGCGCTCTATCTCAGCGATGGCCGGGAGCTGACAGCGTTGTCGGCATCATCGCCTGCAGCAGAGACAACAGCCATAAAATGGCGCGCCCACCTCGTTTTGCCGCCCGGCTACCCGCGCCTTTGCAGGGTCGCGATGATGATGAGCTGCTCAGACTGCGATCTCACCCTCACCCTCTCAGCCTCAGGCTATCCCGGCGCAGGGGTCGCTCATCCCACCGCCACTTTCCAACTCTCGGGAGCTGTGCGTCAGCCCTTTGTGGCCACATTTCTCCTGCCTCGCCGCCCGGTGGTGGAGATAGAGCTCAGCGGCTCGGTTTCGTCAGATTTTACCTTTCAAAAAATTATGTTTCAATGAGCAATAACCTTGATAAGATTCTCTCCGAGGATGAACGCCGCATGGCCGCTCTCCAAAGCCTGTGGCATGACTATGACCCTGTTACGGGCCGCGGGTCGCTCATTGAGCGCGTGGCGGTCACAACTTCTTTTGAGCCTCGCGAGGTGAGACTGCCGGCCACTATGCTCGCCGACCCGGAGTGGGAGAGGCTGACCTCCGCCCAGGGTTACCGTCAACTCCGTTTCCGGCACGATTTTGAGTATTGGTGTGAGAAATGCGTGAGGATTCGCCACAAAATCACGGGGCGCACGGTGCCTTTCACCCTCAACGCTCCCCAGCGGCGAGTGCTGGCCATAATGGAGAATATGCGCTTGAACAACAAGCCTATACGCCTCATCATGCTAAAGGCGCGCCAATGGGGCGGAAGCACACTCGTGCAGATGTATTTCGCTTGGATTCAGATTATTCACCTCACCAACTGGAACTCGCTCATCTGCGCCCATGTCAACAGCTCGGCGGCCAATATCCGCGATATGTATTATGACATGCTGGCCAACTATCCCGCCGAGATGCAGTCGGGCGACAAGCCGCTCACCCTCAAGCCATGTCGCGACTCGCGCGGAAAACATGAGCTGGTGGGGCGCGGTTGCCGCATAGCGCTCGGCACAAGCAATTCGCCCGATGCCCTGAGGGGTCTCGACTGCTCGATGGCCCACCTCACCGAGGTGGCTTTCTGGCTCAACACGCCGCGGAGAAAGAGCGCCGATTTTCTGAGGACAATCACCTCCACGGTGCCCTACTCCCCCATGACGGCGGTGGTGATCGAGAGCACCGCCAACGGCATGGGCAACTATTTTCACAGCGAGTGGAAGAAAGCGCGCGACGGCGAGTCGGTCTATGAGGGTGTTTTCGTGCCGTGGTATGAGATAGACCTCTACACCCGGCCTTTCGACTCGCCCGAGGAGCGCATAAGCCTCGCCTCAACCCTCACCGATTATGAAAAAATGCTGTGGAACAAAGGGGTGACCCTCCGGCAGATAAACTGGTATCGCACCACCTCCAAAAACTATGCCGATCCCTCGGGTATCAAGGCGGAGTTTCCCACCGATGACATCGAGGCGTTTGTCAACACCGGTTTCGGGGTGTTTGCGCCCGAACATCTCGACACTCTCGCCAAGGGTTGCACCGACCCCGCTATGATCGGCGAGGTGGAGGGAAAAGCGCTCACCGGCCCCGACGCGCTGCGCAATGTGGAGTTTAAGGCCGACTCGACAGGGCGCCTCAAACTGTGGCGCAAACCCTCGCCGGGTCGCAACCGCTATGTGGTGAGCGTTGACATCGGGGGCCGCAGCCTCAAGAGCGACTGGAGCGTGATATGTGTCTTCGACCGCTATCCCTCCTCCGGGCCTTTTCCCGAGGTCGTGGCTCAGTGGCGTGGTCATGCCGACCACGACATCATAGGTTGGAAAGCTGCCGCCATAGCCCGCTATTACTCCGACGCCCTGCTGATAATCGAGAGCAACACGCTCGAAAGCGGCGGTAATTGCGACCCCTCGCTCTACATTCTCGGCGAGCTGCGTCAGGCTTATCCCAACCTCTATGTGCGCACCGCCATCGACAAACTCCACCCCACTCTCGACACCCGACCCGGTTTTCACACCAACCGGCGCACCAAACAGGCTGCCGTGACCAACCTCATAGCCTCGGTGAGAGACGGCCTCTATATCGAGCGCGACAAACATGCCATTGAGGAAATGGCTGTGTTTCAGCAAACTCCCAACGGAGGCTACTCAGCCGCCCAGGGTCACCACGACGACATCGTCATGACCCGCGCCATCGGCCTCTACGTCATCTCCCAGCTCCCCGCCACCCGTTTCTCCTCCCTCCCCGGCCTCCCCTCCCCCGCCTGGTAATTTCCCCCCTGCCATTACACGAGGTTGTGTCAAAAAAATTCCAAAAAATTGTAGGGACATGCCTTTGGCATGTTTACGTATCATGCTGATATTCAAATACATTGCAAAACAATATCCATACAATTCGTTGGTGTTTCAATTTTGACACAGCCTCCCTGACAAAGATACAATATATTTAGAGATTAAGGTAAAAAAATCCAAAAAATTGTAGGGACATGCCTTTGGCATGTTTACGTAACACATTGATATTCAATAGATACATTGCAGAGCGATGTCCCTGCGATTCGTTAGATTTTGATACAACCTCATATATGGGTATGTTATTGCGATATTTGATCGCCATGGCTACAAACCATCGCCTGATACGCCGCTTCTCGCCTAACATGCCAAAGGCATGTCCCTTCTATGTTGTGGTGCAAGAGGCGAGGG